>JBHIXQ010000334.1:0-3939 GCA_041984705.1 Leptonemataceae bacterium
CACCCGGCTCTGGCTCTGGCTGGCTCTAGATCTCTCTGCCTGACTCTGACTCTGGCTGCCTGGATCTGCAGTTTTCCACGAAAACCCAGGTCTGGGTACCGTACTTTCTTTGCGCACTTTTTCCCTTAGCGTCGTCTAATCCAGTGTGGGGGAGAACCCTTCTCAAGCTGCTCTAGAATCGGACTTTTTTTTGAGTAGCTATGGGCCCCCGGAGAATTTGATGCATATTTTCTACTTTACCATCTCTCTGGACTGCTGGGCCAGAGCCTCGCTTACCGAGGAGGAGATTCAGCTTTTGAATGAAGCGAATAGTAGAAAGCACTATTCCGATTTGCTGGATCTTATGGTCTAACGCTTACCCGGAAATCTGAATCCATCCCTTTTTGATCCAGACCCGGCCCTCTCCAGAGCTAAACTTTTATCCTTCACTGAAGCCGAGTCCGCCCAGAATCGGCCTATTCTGGGCCTCTGTTGGTTGTTGTGCTGCCTGGGCCCGTAGCATTCCAGACCCGGAGTATTTCAGAACCCGGAGTATGCCTGCTGGTCTGTAGGTGCGATCATGGTTCGAGAGAAAAAACGCAACCTGGAAAGCCGCAAAGAGGGTTACTTGCGGCTACTTCTTTTGGGATTGGTAGGCCAGTTCGGCGATGCGCAGTACAGTTCCACGGTGCGAGTGGTATAGATGCCACCTACCCAGAAGTGAATGGCAAAGTCTATCCAGTCTCTTGTAATCACCACCCTCCGTGGATTCTGGTCACAGGAATGCTCGGCCGGACTGGAGACAGGGATCAGGCCAGCAATGACGCTTCCGTATCTCTGATCCACAGCCGGGGCCGCTTCATCGCCCACGCCAGGCTGGCCAAAGTTTATCACGCTGGTCTGGCATTGAGCCAGAAACAGAAGCGATAGAAAGACAGTCGGCCATGTTAACCTGGATAACTTGCGTCTATTATTGCTGTTTGCGATCACGATTCAGGCTCTCCTTTATGGCAGGTAATTCGCATGGTTCGCGGCGCATATATTCCCAGAGTCACGTTTTCGAGAATTCCATCCATGAGACTGCTATAATTATAGACTTCCAGGACCCCTTTTTCAGGGCACAGATCCTGAGCTTGATATTCGATTTTGTCCGGAGACAGGCCCCAGAACCAGAATACCTCATCCTGTTCTACAACCTTTGTTTGAAAGGTCTGACCGGCGCTGTTTTCGGCTCCCTTGCAATCGCCGCATCCATCGAAGCGAATTCGAGCGTGCTGACACTGGGCAAGAAACAGAAATAGAAGAGCGCTAGCGGCCAGTAAGATCCATCTGTGCATGGTGTTGCGAGTACGTGCCCGACTGGTACCAGTTACGCTATGTGAAGCACCTTGTTTGATGTAACTCCCGGTTCGCCGCTTTTGCGGTACCGGTCCTGCATCGATATCGATCACTGCGAATTCGTTATGCGCAAATTCTCTACGATGCTCCCTTTCGCCTGCAATACCTGACCGCAGAAGCATATCAGTCTACCTCCCGGTATACGTTGATGGCTGCCGAGCCAGTGCCTACCACCACATAGATGTAATTGCTAATTCCATCATTGATGGAAGTGCTGGAGAAGATCTTTGTATGTCCATCCCCGAATCCGTTGGTATGTCGCTGAGTGAAGTTCCCACTCCCGGTTAGTGAGGAATCGCTGGTGCGATACACCTGGATTCCATCGGTGGGGTTGTCGAATCCTACGTAGAGATAGTCTCCATTCACCTGTAGCAGGGAGATGGCTGTAATGTCAGCGTCAAAGTCGGTGGATGAAAACACCTTGCTCCAGTTTGTGCTGGTTCCGCAACTGCTGGAACATTTCCAGAGCTCCGCTCCTCCATTCACTACCTGTCCGGCGGAGTTATCTGCAGAAGCCAGGTTTCTAGCCACATACAATGTATTTTTGTAGATGACCATGAAGGGAACTCCACGCTGGCCCGGACTAATTTTTCCCAGTCCGGCCGGCGCATTGGGAAGGGCCAGTGTGGTGTTGGTGCGTTCATCCGGGCGGAAACTCAAGGCCAGACTGAAATCGTCGTCCTGAGGATCCGTGGAGGCCCCGCCTGCAAAGCTGGTGGCATAGGCAATGCCACCGTTGTTGGCGATGAGGAAAGCTCCGGAGGCACCAAACAGTGCACTGTGAGTGGTTCCATCGATGCTGAGCATACTGTCGATGCCAACAACACAGGCAGAGTTGTTATCCTTACAAGGGTTCTGAGGCGATCCCTGCTTACCCAGATAGGCCAGGCTGCGCACACTTACATCGGTTCCTGAAGCCAGGGTAACATCTCCGCTACTTTCACTCATGGAGTGAGTGGAGATAATCGGGGCTTGCTGGCTATGGGGAGATGAGAATCCAAAGAACATCCGGTCACCATGACCCTCGATGGTCTGAATACTTTTTGTATTTCCTCCTCCGGTTACGGAGAAGCCTACCTGCTTCCAGGTGAGTTCGGTTTCTTTGGACTGGGAGTAATAGATTGTATTTACTCCGTTTCTGAGCGTTCCCACGTAAAGAAGCTCATAGTCTGTGGCGCTGATTGTAGATGTTACAGAGTTGAAGCCAACTGTTCCGTATTCGCTGTTGGGTCCAATAGTTCCGGCAGAATCGCAGGAGCCACCTTCTACATATCCAAAGCCGATGGACTGGCTACAGGTTCCAGCAGTAAATCGGAATGTTACGAGCGTGGAGTTCACTCCAGATGGCTCGAATCGGAAGGCTGCATTGTTCTTATCGTTGGTTCCCAGATAAACCTTTCCATCGTAGTTGAAGGCAAAGGAGAACACCGAACCATCCTGAAATGGATCCGAATAGTAGGCTCCATCCTGGAATTCATCGATTCGGTCTCCCTGGCCTACGAATGTGGCGCGGTCTTTGGGAGCAGCCTGTACATATTGAGTGTCATCGCTGTTTCGCACGCCTTTGAATGTATTGGATGTGTTATCGAAACCATCGCCGTCCAGGTTATTTGCAACAATGACGGTGTAAGCGAAGCCCTGTTGGTCGGTTTGATGGGTCAGAATGACTTTGTTGGCATCGGTGCCTGTGCCTACAATGGCCTGGGTAATATTTCCCAGGGTACTGGTAGAGAATTTATATCTCTGGGCACAGTCACTGATGCTGGAACAGGCTGCATCGGACTTCACCGGTTTGGAGAAGGTCAGTTCCACGGTCGTCAACGAAGTGGCTACAGCGCTTACCAGTTTGATCTGTTCGTTACCGGTGAAGCTCAGAGTTCTGGGAGAGCCCATGGTGTTTGCATTGGTAGACGTATCCACAAGCGTGGATGCGGCTGTGATCTCGTATCGAATGGCACACTGAGACCAGTTCAGGTTGATCTGTACTGTCCTGGTGTCCAGAGCTGTGATGCTACTGATTGTAGTGGGATCTGTGCAGCCGCCATCTGCCGGCGCTTCCACGATGCTCCAGTTGGATGCTACGGTGGCATCGTCCGTTCCGCCTCCGCTCATTTTTACAGCTTCGGAAAATGTAACCACCAGAGCTGTAGGGGTGGTGCTGATTACATTCAGCAGATACGGTTTTACGCCGTCCTGTCCTGCGAAGCTCAGTGAGTTGGGGCAGCCAATATAGTTGGGTGTGTCTGCCAGGTCCCGGATTCGGCCGCTGGAAGCAGAGTTATTGTTGGCCAGGACATAGTACGTCTTCTGTTGCGAAGAAGCGTCAAAGTTCAGCTTGTACCGCTTTGGCGATATGACAGTTACCGAGCTGATGTTGTAATCGCTGGTCTGCGTAGAACCTGTGAAGTTATTTCCTGTGCCGCAAGCGCCACTGACACTGTCCACAACCTTCCAGTTGTTCAGGTCGCTTGCCTGAGTAACATTCACATCCTCTGTGAACTCCACCGTAACATAGGTAGTTCCAGAATCGATTACCGAGTTCAGTTGGGGTGCAGTGGTGTC
>JBHIXQ010000335.1:0-3932 GCA_041984705.1 Leptonemataceae bacterium
TCAATCGATGCCCTTTGCCGAATTGATCCTGAGTATAGGTGGTGAATTCAATCGCGGAAATCTGGTGCTGGGCTACGGTGCAACGAGCCCCTCTGGTTTAAGCAATACCGGTTTGAGTTACACAGACTCCCAGACCTTTAACATCGTATCCAGGGTTACATCCAATCAGTACAACATCTTCCAGAGTAGCGATTTGAAGCATTACACTCTGGGCTATGATCATGAACTCTATCCCTTTCGAGGAGAAAACGGGCTGCTGAAAGATCTGGGATTTATCCTGGGTATACAATTCGCTCGAGATGAGTTCCAGGGTAGCACATTTAACACCGGACAGGCACAGACTGACTCCGGAACCAGCGGCAGCATCACATCTTCCAGCGTTAGCTCTCTGAGTTCTTTCGGAACTACGGAGCACAATATTACCACTGGAGATCTGCAGTTTGGCCTGATCTATAGAATGGACCTGGCCGAAAACCTCGAGCTGGAAGCGGGCGCGAAATTTGGAATGGGCATTGGACAGAGCAACGCGATTCTCAAGACGCAGTCTCTGGTAACGCTGGGGACCGCGACTTTTCCGCTGGAGAGCAATTCGGAATACTCTACAGATGGAGATCTTCGCACCAGCAGGCTGCATCTGGGAGTGGCCTATCGATTCACTGAAATGCTGACTATCAATACCTACTATTCAGTGACCAATCGCTACTACACACCCACCAGCGGTTCGGTGAAGGCCGGCGGACTGATTTCAATAGAGAGTCAGGCAACGGGCCCTTTTTATACACAGAAAGATAAGATGAGTAATATTGGAATCGAGTTTCAGGCACGATTCAATTAGTATTCTCCCCCATTCAAAGAAAGATCGCCCGGTTCGTATGAGGCCGGTCCGGGCGAAGCAATCTTCAGGAAGCACTCCAGGGGGCGAAAGCCCCTTTTTTTTGGGATGCATTCGTAGTAAAGTTCCATTGGAATGTTGAGTGACCCCGGGTCGGTCTCTTGAGCCTATGTAATACGCCGGGAGAAATGGTATTCGAAACTCTGTGCAAGTTTATAGAGCATAAGTGTAGTTTAATTTGGAAGTGAGCAATGTCTGAAGTAAAATTAATTCCTGAAGTAGATTGGCGAATCTATCGCGATGGAATGACGTCTGGTCCGATGGACGGTACGAAGAAACGACCCAATCCCTACCAGGGCTCCTCGGGAATGCGATGCGCCGGTCAGGCGTATCGCAGCTTACTTATCATCCTTCTGCCCCTCTGGTTGCTTCAGTGCACTGCCTTGTCCGAAGTCATGAACAATGCTACTCAGACCGTTGAGCAGAATTCTGCCACAGAGGGTGACCCACTACCGGTGGATGCCGATTCTACAGAAGAAAGACCTGGTTCTGAAACCATCGTAAAGGCGAAACTCCTGGAACCGGATCGCTCTTCTGTGGCGATTGAACTGCCGGACAGTAAAGAGCGATTCCTGCCTTCCTTTCCCGGGCAATTAAGAACTCCGGACGTTCTTTCATCGCTGCGAAGGCCCGCGCAGACCTTCCTGCTCAGCAAATCAGAGAAAAGAACGATACTGGTTCCTGAGAGGCTTTCCATTGAGATCGACCCATCGAAGCTGGAGCTTCCCGAGGCCTGCAATTCCGAACCGTTACAGGGCGATCTGTGGATGATTGAAGGGCCCCTGGATGCCATTGCGAATGGAATTCACTTGGATGCGAACGCACCCGAAAGCCCGACGATGCTGGAGTCCTCTCTGATGTTTTATTTCAATTTGCGTTGCGGTGAAGAGCCAGTGCGGCTGCGAACCGGTGAGACACTGTCTATGCGAACTCCTTCGAATATGGTCCCTGATGGGGCAGGGTTTTATCGAATGGATGATTCTGGATGGTCGGTAGAAGGTCGCTCACCTGATGTGGACGGAACGCTATTTCGATTAACCTTTGATGCGGAAGACCCTTCGCAGTTGGCGGATGTCCTTGCCCAACACATCAGCGAAAGCGGAACAATCTATCCATGGCATGGGGCTTTTGCCAATGGTTCCATGGACATTTTCGTGCCCCATGGCGAAAACCGACTCTATGAGATCATGATTGCCCGGCATGAAACCGAATTCATCTCTCTGGAGGGAGATCGCAGCCAACCGGTTCGCGCTCTGGGCCCTTTGAAGCTATCTTTGTTGGAAGGGCAGAGAGAGGAGCGTCAATGGTTCGTTCTTCGCAGGACCCCTCTGGATCAGTCAAGAGCCTGGCCGGACGGAATGCCGGAGGGGTGTTATTTGAGCGTTGTGAGAAAATCTGTATGGAGAACGGAAAGGTTAGGTCTCAGTACCGAGCACTTTAGGCCAGACGTTCGGGTTTATACTCAGCCTGAAGGATCCGAAAAGAGCAAGTTGATTTATGAAAACAGCCGCTCAATTCCGCCCAGAGACTGCATCAGCCAAGAGGTGCTGGAGGCGAACCCGGGGCCTGTGGAGATTCAGTTGCTGTATCGAGACAATAAGCCGGAATCTATTTTTCTGGGTAATGTATACGAGCCCACCAGCGTTGTACTGGCACTGACCCAGAAGGAGGAGCATTTAGTGGGCAATTCGATATCCACGACATTCTGGTGGAGCTCCGATTCTCCAGAAAGACTGGCACTTACCGGGCTGGGCCTATGGAATATCGATTATCCGAGATCCGACCTGGTCTGTGTTCAGGGATCCGTTGATTTCGATGGTGATTTCATGGTTTCGGCAATTCCTTTGAATCGCTTCGGACAATCAATTGACTGGGCTCGAGAGAACCAATTTCGAACCAAAGTACCTCGTGGTGGATCGATTCGTATTCTGGTAGTTGCTGACGATGCGGCCGGACTGTCCGATGTCATTCATGGCGGAATACTGGACCTGCAATCTGACAATTGCATCGACACAGGGAAAATTGAACTGAAGACCATCCCTTCGCGAGCACTTGAATCGCAAACGGAGTTTCTCAACTGGATAGGTCTTTAAATTATGGTCAAGGGTGGGCTCTGGATCTTTCCGGAACTGAAGAAGCTCCTTTCGCTTGCGAAATCAGCCTCGCATTCGCGCAAAAATCGCGCCAAAGTCGCCAAAAAAGGTAAGGGAAACAAATCCCACAAAAAGTAGCACTCCAAAGCCAAGAGATAACCAGACGAAAAAGCCCGGGAGCCCGGGTTCCAGAACCGCTCTTTCCGGATCGTCCGGGTCATAGTACACCTGAACTTGCTGGCCCGGTTTATGCGCTTTTGCAGCCGTCACCGGATCGCCACTAATACTAAAAAAGTTCAGTCTGCTTGAGACATAGTCTTCACCATTTACGTTGTACTGGTAGAAGAAATGACCAACCGTCTTTTCGCTGGTTGTACCGCCGGTAGTGCGATATTGTTCAATTCTCGCCTCAATTACTGTTCCTGGAGTGGACGGCCAGGAATTGCTCATAATACCATCCCTCACAGTAAAAACCGATTGATACAGGAAGAATCCGGCTCCGCCAAGCAAGAGCGCACCTCCCTGCACAAAATTCTTCCCCATTTCTTTCAAGCCGACCATGTCCAAACCTGGCGTCTGATGAAAAAAACGTCAAGAGAAAGGGACCAGGAACTCCGCCGTTACCGGATGAGCTGGGCGTTCTTTCATAGGCGGTATGGTTATGACTCTCTTTTATAATCTATGGCGCCAAAACACCGTCATATCCTGACACTCTCGGAACGGTATCGGCCAGCAACGTCGCAACACGAGATGATTATAGCTTAAGTCATGAATTTTAGATGCTTGTCCTCTACCGGCCCTTTCCTGAGAAGCTTTACATCCTCCGCATAATCCCATGACATAAGCCACGGAAATTCAGTACCTCTTCTGGGCAATTCGTCTAAAGATCTCTGGACATAGCCTGCGCCAAAATCCAGAAGAGGTCGAGTCTCCATGTTGGGTTCAGC
>JBHIXQ010000336.1:0-3927 GCA_041984705.1 Leptonemataceae bacterium
CCAGTAAATGTGGTTTTACTCCACAGTTTGCGGGCCTCGAAAAACTTTATGAAAAATATAAAGATCAAGGTTTGGAAGTTTTAGGTTTTCCCTGCAACCAGTTTGGTGGGCAAGATCCAGGAAATAATAAAGAAATCGGGGCTTTCTGTGACGCATCTGCAGAGCCAGGCCACGGACCGGTCCCAGTACTTGAAGCGACCGGATCTGGGTCGCAAATTGAGCGAGCCCAGCACTGCTAGATTAAAAAAGCTTGCCGGAAAAACGAAATCGCCATCGCCAGGAGCATCGCGATATGACATTGTATTTGTTATCGCAGATGGTCTTTCCGCCAGAGCTGTCCAGGACCATGCAGTCAGATTCATTGAACATTTTCAAACTCTAAGTAGCGTCGACAGTTTTCGCATTGGTCCGGTCTGCATTGTTGAGCAGGGTAGAGTGGCAATTGGCGACCCCATAGGCGAAATCCTCAAGGCATCGCTGGTGGCCCTACTCATCGGCGAAAGACCGGGATTGAGTTCTCCGGACAGCATGGGCCTTTATATGACCTACTCTCCGAGAATCGGAACCACCGATGAGCGAAGGAATTGCATTTCAAACATTCGACCGCAGGGCCTCCCTCTTCCAGAGGCCGCAAAACGGTTTCAATATCTGGTCCGGCAATCTTTAACAAGAAGACTATCCGGTGTCTTTTTGAAAGATGACAGAAAGGCTGAGATATCGGAACATTCGAAATAGAAACTTTCGGTGGACTGCGGACCTGGCGAACACGAAGGCCGTAGTCAATTGCCGCTTTGAAAAAGACCGCAGGACCGCCGGTATTTAAGGAAGTACGAACGCCGGAAACACCTAGAAGATATCTGGCATCAGAAGCACTCCGATAGCATAGACAGGTACCATGGCCACATCCATCGCTACAGTTATGGGAAGAAGCATCAACAACGCGGGCTGATACCTGGCTACAGGTTCTGCCTTAAAGGGAATTATTGTCACACTTTGCGTTTCTGCAGGAAAAGAATGTCCAGGAGCGACAGGGATCCACAAGTAATTAGATTGTCCGGCAATGTTTACTAAAACACCCCTGGAAAACCCGAACGGTCGCATTCGAACTGGTGTTTCAAACTCGCTTTCGTCAATTCCTTTCGGCTGGCGGTGGGGATAGGAAACAAATAAACTATATTCTCTGGTGCTTCGGAAAAGGATTTCTTTTCTGCCGTTTCCGTAGATCAGGAGTAGCCGCTCACCAGATTTATTGTATCGCACACGAGTAACGTTCCTGAGTTGGATACTTTCCAACCTTCCGTTGCGAAATACTGATCCGAGCTCCAGTATCGCATTCGAATTGGGCAGAGGAATGTCTCCGTCTTTGAGAATCACGACCTCTTCTAAAGGCAGGTCTGTACAATCCTTGCATAACTGCTCCGAAATAAAGGCTCCCCCGGGATACGAAGTCCGGATTCCGCGGGAATTGGGAGCACTTACAGGCAAAGAGTCTCCCGAAGGAATCTCAACCTGTACCTCTACCTCCGTCTTATCCCGATTTCGCGCCTTCAGCTGTAAAAAGTAGCGACCGGCCTCCGTCCTGAGTCCGGTCACCTTCACATTGTCGAAGTAATCCTTTTCCTCTCGGTAAACATTATTCAGAAGCTCTCGGCTCATGCACTGCAGAATTCCAGAGCCCAGCAGGAGAGCGAAGCACGATACCAGGAGGCGTAAGCAAGCACTCATTGGAAATAAGGGATGGCATTACTAACTTCGGTCCAGCGCTTTTTCAAGCGACAGTCGAATCCCGGCTTTGAGCAGCTTCTCCGAATATGTAAGACCGCATCCAGCCAAAAATGGAGCAGAGCACCGAAGCTAGGCTGCCTTTGCCCGGCGGATTTCTCGAATTCTGCCTTTTTCCTGCCCAAAGCGAAAATCCGCAGAAACATGCACCGCTTCAAAGATGGCCATCAAATCGTCTTCGTGCTTCATAGGCCGACCATTTACCAGATCAATATAGCGAAGGTCCACCCATGAAACCGCCAGAACAGACTCCTGACTGGCATCCAGCATCACGCCTTCCACGAGCAAAGAATTCCTGGAATAGTCGATAAGCCTTGTTCGAATCCATACCTGATCGTTCATCCTGGCCGGCTGCAGATGGGACACCATACTCTGACGCACCACCCAGTTTTGATTCTTGAATCGCTCACCAAAAAGGTCC
Organism: Leptonemataceae bacterium; assembly: GCA_041984705.1. GTDB lineage: Bacteria > Spirochaetota > Leptospiria > Leptospirales > Leptonemataceae > UBA3465. The sequence goes on from JBHIXQ010000336.1 coordinate 2,204, forward strand.
AATCCATAATGCTCCTGAACATGCTCTTCTCTGGCTGTAATGAAATAATCCAGATACCTTCCGTTGTTCAGGTGCCCAAAAGGATCGCAGTCCGGGAATCGGATACGCACCATTGATTCAGGATATTTCTCAAGGTTTGAATGTGACATAGACCTCTCCTTGCCGTTCATGACGGCCTCTGATTTTAGAAAAAACTTGGCTACCAGCCATCCATCATTATATTGGTACCGACTGGTAGGATATAGGAATAGTACCGATCGGTACCAATAAGGTCAAACTTTTTTTGAGGGTTAGAGTCGTGGGGCGAAAAAAAACCGGACTGGATCAAAGAATCCTGAAGGAAGCGGATGCTCTTTTTTACCGCCAGGGATATGTAAATACCGGCATCCAGCAGATCGTTCAGAATGCGGGTACGAATAAACCCGGGCTCTATAACTACTTTGAAGGTAAGGAAGGACTGGCCCGCCAGTATCTGGAGAGAAGAAACGAACAGGTGCTCAACGATATCATTGAGGCAGGCGACCAGGCGAACTCGGTATCGGATTTCTTTGCTCGCTGGATGCATTTTACCCGGGATCTTGCCAGGAATCGCACGGAGTATAATGGTTGCCCTGTAGCCAATTTCGCACTGCAGACCCCGGCAGAAGAAACGGCCATGCAAAGCTTCATCCATGAAATGGGGCAGAAGTGGCAGACAAGACTCATCGCCTATATTCGCAAGGAAATGAGCATAGGCAGGCTGGAGCGAAAATTACCGGCAGCTTCCCTGGCACGTCGCATGCTCCTTGCTCATCAAGGTGCCATTACTATGTGGAAGATTACAGGCAAGCTGGACTATTTTGACGAAGCTGTGGAACTATTTCAGAATTCACTATCGAAATAGAATTCACAAGGAAAGCCGCATCCAAAGTGGATGCGGTTCGACTACCCTCTAAACAGATTCTATTTCCAGGATTAGCTTCCCCTGATTCTCGCCAGAAAAAAGCTTGAGGAAGGTTTCGGAAAAATCCGTAACCGGACCCTTTACAATATCTTCTTTTGACTTGAGCTTCCCCTCTTTGAGCCAGCCGGCCATCTTCTCCACGGCCACTCCAAAGCGATCCGCATAATCAAAAACAACCATACCTTCCATGCGAGCTCGGTTCACAAGCAGCGATAGATAGTTTCTGGGCCCCTGAACATCAGTGGTATTATACTGAGAGATAGCACCGCAAATAACGATGCGAGCTCCCCGATTCAAATTGAATAGCGCCGCTTCCAGGATTTCGCCGCCCACGTTGTCGAAATATACATCCAGACCCTTTTTCGCATGACGTTTGATCTCTTTGGCCACGTTCTGGGATTTATAATCTATGGCATGGTCGTAGCCGATTTCATCTGTAAGGAACTTGCATTTCTCTTCGCCGCCGGCAATGCCGATGGTTTTACAGCCATGGATCTTGGCCAGCTGGCCGACGATCTGGCCTACGGCTCCGGCTGCCCCGGAAACCACTACAATATCATCGGGCCTGGGCTGGCCAACGTCAAATAGCCCGAAGTAGGCGGTCATTCCGGAAATTCCGAGCGCGGCCAGATGCCAGGCAGGATCGACCTCGGCGTCGACCTGCCGGACCGAGCCCGCGTCGACCACCGCCTTGTCGGTCCAGCCGAAATGGCCGGTGACGACATCGCCCTCGCGCAGCTGTGGGGCCCGGCTCGCGAAGACCTTGCCGACAGCTTCACCC
>JBHIXQ010000337.1:0-3913 GCA_041984705.1 Leptonemataceae bacterium
GTGGATGCCAGCAAACTTCGAACATTGCCTCCTAATTCTTTCTTCGAGTTCTGGCACCCGGGCATTTTCTACATCCCCATCATCTTTCATTTCGCGTATCTTTCCGCCAGATACCGATCCATTGGGCTGCCGGTACTTTCCAATCCAGGTATTCGTATGGGAGGCCTGATAGGAGAATCCAAGCAGGAGATCTATGATTCTGCAGGTCCTCTTGCGAGACGCCATATATTGAAGTCCTTCGCTTTCTCGCTGAGGAGAACCCGTTCGCAGCATTTTCTGCTGAGTAGCGCAGGAAGGGTGCGCGAAGTGGGATTGCATACCCTGGCTCCGGCCTGTATGGAACTGCTTAAACAGAATCGGATGGCTCTTCCGGTGGTCTGCAAACCGGATCTGGGGCAGCGAGGCGATGGAGTAGCTTTTCTTCAGGATTATCGCCAGCTGGAGGCCAGGCTGCAGTCCATTGCCACTTCCCTGGATTCAGGTGCAGAGGTTCAATATATCTTTCAGAGGGTTTCGGACTATGAATGCGAAGCAGGTGTATTCTATGTTCGCCATCCGGACGGATCTGCCAGGATTACTTCTATAACTCTCAAGGGTTTTCCAGTAATCGTTGGAGATGGTAATCATACTCTGGAGGAGCTCATTGATTCAGTGGATGTTACCAGGAGCAGAAAAAGAATCTACGCAAAGCGACTGGATCTGAATTCTGTGCCAGCGCCCGGCGAGTATGTATATCTTGTAAAATCCGGAAATCATAAACAGGGATGCATTTTTCTTGACGGTACCTCTCTTCGCACATCGGCTCTGGAGCAGGCGGTAAATCGAATTTGTGGCGATCTGCCGGATTTCTATTTTGGGCGACTGGATATTCGCTTCCCGGATGTAAATCATTTGAGGGAAGGAACCGAGCTGCAAGTAGTGGAAATCAACGGTGCCGGAGCCGAGGCCACACATATCTGGGATCCTCGGGCCAGACTTATGGAGTCCTACAGAACTCTCTTCTATCACTGGAACCTTGTATTTGCTCTGGGAAATAGCAATCGCCGAGCCGGGCTCAAACCGCCGGCCGGATGGACCCTGTTACGCGAACTGCGTGCGTATCTACGTCTGGCATCCGACTATGGAGTATCGGACTGATATGGGCTGGCATCTAATACTATTTGACTTGATGGATACCGTTCTCGTGGATCCATTCTTTCCCGCCATTCGAAGCTTTCTGGACGACGAAGGGATTCGCCAATGGGCTGCTCTACGGCGGCCTGGAATATTTGAAGCGTTCGAGAAAGGAGAAATCACAGAAAGAGAATACTTTCGCAAGTTCTATGATGACCGTCCGGTGCCCTCCCATATGCCGCCGGTGGCCAGAATAAAAAAGCGGATGTTCAAAAGCGTTCAGTTTCGCCCTGGAATGGATGAAATCCTCAAAGATTTATATGATCGAGATGACCTGGTGCTGGGCATCGCATCGAACTATTCTTCGTGGTATCACGATGTACTGGAAAAAAGACCGGAACTGGATAGCTGGTTTGATTTTCTGTTCTTTTCCTGCGAGATGGGTGTGCGAAAGCCAGATAATGAATACTTTGAGATAATCGAGCAATCAGTGCTGGAAAGATCGGGAAAGGACCGCAGACCGGAAAGCATCTGGTTCTTTGACGATAGGCCGGCGAATCTCAAGCCAGCCAGAAATAGAGGCTGGCAGGCTCAACTTGTGGGTATTCGAAGTTCGGACCAGGCCGATGCGCCCGCCATCCAGGATGAAATTGTGCAGCCACTGAAGCATGCAGGTATTCTCTAGCTCTTTAGAAATTACCCAGGACCCTGTCTTCGGGACTGAAGTGGCTCAGGATTCCGAATTCGTCCGCTGAAGCTTGTCCGGTGAAAGCCGGTCCAGGCTAGTACCCCGGAAAGAGAGAAATACACCGTACTCGATGCAGGCCCGATTTATCCTGAGACTGAGCGCTACCATCGGTTAGATTCAGAGCCCAGGCAGAAAAGGAATTACCGGAAACCCCTTGCGAAGACCAGTACTGGCTTTCCGGAGTATTGGGAAAAATATCCAGGCGAATTGTTGGATGCCCGGAACCTGCAGGACAACCATCCGGTCCGGAGTAGGCCGGATTTGAGGAGCAATACCGTATATCTCTCAGTTCCTGCAAAGTGGGCACCCTCCACGTTGTGATTCCCTGGTAGCTTGCAGTATTCATGTCTTCGCAGGCCTGCCAGGCAGAACTGCTGGCCCCGGAGGTCCAGGACCCGGAAGCCACCAGATTTCCGGAACTGGTTCCTCCATTACAATCGTTCGTACTTACATCGCAGAATTGCAGACTCACAGGCGTTCCGGTACATGTCTGAGTTGATTCATCAAAGGCCTGGCCGGATGAGCATGCAGAGTAAGCCAGTGTTTGAACGCCATCGTCGTACAGCACCAGGCCCGTGCCTGTAGCATATGGATTTGCAGTAGTAAAATTGATGGTTTCGTAGGTCGCAACCTCATCGCCATCCCTGACCAGAACATTCAGGTAGTACTCCTGGTTGGGTTCAAGCTGAGTCATGGTATAGCTTCCGGAATAGGAAAACCATTCTGAATCGGCCGTGGCCGATGCCTGAATAGATTCCGGACTGTCCATGGGGCCGGAGCTATCCACATAGACTCTGTATTCGTGGATGCCACTCTGGCCGCCGCTGGCTGGCTGCCATTGCAGAGTTAAAGGTCCGTTTACGTTGGTGGTCTGAAGAGCGCCGCTATCGCCCGCTATCAGAGGTCCCGGGGGCGGGGGCGCAGTCATGGCCAGATATCCCATGGCCATGAGCATTTCGCCTTCGGAATCCGAATCTCCTCCACTCATACCTGCGAAAAGACAGTTAATGCAGGGAAGAAGAATCAGTATGAGCAAACGGGCCTTCATAATCAAATTCCGTGTCTAGCGAACGATAAGAACCATTTCCACTCTTCGATCGGATTCCGATCTTTCGCTGGATGAAAGTTCCGAGCCGGCAGCCGCCACTCGCAGATTGCCTCTTGGGACTCCCATAGAAACCAGTGCATCTCGAACCGATTCCGCTCTCTGTAAGGAAAGGGATCGATTCAATCCTTCGCGTCCCGCCTGGTCGGTCTGGCCCAGAAGTAGAAATACGAAGTCGGGATTACGCTTCCATAGCTCGGCCACCTTGCGAATCTTTCGAATTTCACTTTCCGGCACAGAAAATGAATTTAGTTCAAAGTATACGGAGTACTCTGCCAGGGTTTTTCTCTGGGTTCCGTAGAGTACCGGCAGCTCCGTATGTTCGCATTTTTCCAGAACATGCGTCTGGGAAGAAAAGCCCATAATTCCCAGGGGAATCAGTAGCAAAACATCCCAGGTGCGAAGGACTGTTCTATATCGGTATCTACCGCCGGGCTCCAGGGATTCCTGAACGCTTTTCCAGTCTGTTATGGGAAGAACGTAGGGCCAGTAGTAAACACGATGCTCCAGCACTTCCTCACATTCATCCGTATCCCGGGCAATCAGTACAGGCACTTCTTCTCTACCAGACATTTGAAATATTCGCACAGCGAATGGATCCTCAATCTGTGCAGTGCAGTTGACGGCGGGCAAGATAACGCTTAGAAACATCAGTAATGCAAGAGTTTTCAGTGCCATATTCGGCCTGTGAACCGGAATCGGGCGATACTGTGGAACTCTGTGATTATCTTCGCCTGTTTTTATCTGTCTCATACACTCTCCTGAAAATATGAAATGTTATCTGGCATTTCATATTTTGCATTTCTGAACCTAACTTCCCGTCTCCAGTTCCGATCCTGGTTCAATTTCGATTTCTATTCAGTTATAACTTTAACTCTAGTTCTAACTCTAGCTCCAACTCCAACTCCAACTCCAACTCCAACTCCAACTCCAACTCCAACTCCAAC
>JBHIXQ010000338.1:0-3893 GCA_041984705.1 Leptonemataceae bacterium
CGTTGCTGCCCCTTCCGTTTCTCTATGCCTCGGACTGGGGCACCGGAGTGATTTCGCAGTTCGGTCATAGCCAGGTGCAGGGATTCTTCTGGCAAAACACCTATCAGTTCAGCGTTCCGGAAGCGATAACTTCCAGTTTTCTACCCATGGGCTATCGTATTACTGCGGACTACTACGAAAATACGGGCGAAGTGTTTGGCCTGGAGATGTTTCGCTTCAGTCCAAATCTGAACTACTATCTGGATCTGGAAGCGGCGCGATTCAAACGATACGAAATCATTTCCGATTACCGGGAAAGGGATCAGATTTCCGTCACAAATCAGGTGCAGCATTCCGATGGCACCTACGGCAAGGAATACTATAAATGGTACAAAGCCTTTGCCCTGGTGAACTGGAGAAATGCAGATTACCGCGAAAACTCGGTGCAAACCCTGAATATTAGATACGAGGATTATTCCTACAATACCTACGAATACGAATTTGGAAGCCGGTATCAACCTGTAAGTACCATTCCGGCCCTGTATCAGAACTCCGAGGCAGGCCGAGGGCTCATTCGCAACGATACAGACTGGAATCTAGTTTATAGCGACCAGCGCGATGACCTGTCTATACGGGTGCAGGCTTCTCGCAGAAGGATCTGGATTCAAGATGTTAAGTTCGAAGATTCCAGATACTATCCTGCCTATGATGTTGTGCCGGACGTAGAGCTGGAAAAGAACATCTTTCTGGGACGGGACCCCTGGTTTGATCTTGCCTTTTACTGGGACCATGCGCTTTCTTCGGACCTTACCAAGCAATATTCGGCCGGCGAAGTGGATCAGAGCCTCAACCATAACGAGTATCAAACTGCATTTCGCACCTATGTATCCTGGTATCCCTATTTTACATTCCGGCCACTGATTGGCTACGGTGCGCGAAAGACCCTGCCATATGGAAACAATCCCACCGGTGAAGCGTACGAAGCTCTGGATGCCCAGGCTCAAAAGGATAGCTATCAGTACTATTTTACCGAGGATGAAGTTACCCTGGGCCCGGACGTTCTTTTTGTTCGAGCTATTTATCGTCGCAAGGATTCATTCAAAGAAGAGCTGAAAGATCGAGGCACTCTGAACTTTACCGGCTTCACCAACAATCAAAAGGTAAACGAAACAGAAGTATCCCTGGAGTCCTATCCGTTGCAGGATGTATCTTTTAGCGTTACCAGTATTTACGACCAACGATTATGTGTATGATCCAATCAACAAAAGGGATCATTCCAATATATTTGGAGTGAATTTTCAGACAGGCGGATTCGATCTCTGGATTCTTGAGCGACTGCGATACTTCGAGATGGGCTTCTACTGGTACCATATCTACTATGATCGCTCTCTGGATCATATGCGCTTCAATGTGAAGATGGACATCCAGCTCACCCGTACCATATACTGGGAAATGGAACTGGAATCCAGAGCAACAGATCCGGCCAGATACAATGCAGCCCATGATCCGCGATATTCTCTGGCCAACCAGAGCCTGTACACCCCGGAGAATGAGCGCCCTGTGAATTTCTCTACAGATGTATTTAATGGAACCGGTCTGGCCGGTGAGCGAGCCCGGCAGAATGCTGTATTCAATGTGGGGTTCTTTGAGACCGCATTTATCATGGATCTTCATGACTGGGAAATGCGAGTGGGGTATCGTCTGGAGCAGCGAAGCATCCTGGGCGGTTTGAATACTGTGGAAGTGGTAAACTTCTATGATAACAAAGTCTTTTTCTCTCTAACTCTGCTCCGCTTCGATGTGGGCAACATATCTTCCAGACCATCGCGATTTATCCTGAATCGACAGAGAATCCGACCTTCAGATATTGGCCGTGGAGGCTATTCCGCAGTAGGACCATGATTCGAGAAAGAAACCAAAGCGTGAAACTGGGGCTTATTGGTCTGGACGTAATTCTGGCCGGCCTTTCCTTCAGTCTGGCCACCATCCTCCATTTCTTCGTGATCGATCCTCAGAAAAGGGCCTTTGTAAGTCCGGATGATCAGGGCCTGTTTGCTCCGGCCGGCCTCTTCCCGGACGGATACGCGGTACTCAGCGCCTATTTTTTTCCGGGATTGTTTTTCTGCCTTTCTCAGATACTGGTATTTATTGTTACCGATATCTATCAGCCCGCCCGCTCCAGGCATCCCATTCGGGAGACGGTGCTCATCGGCCGCGCCGTATTCCTTAACCTGGTAATTGTTCTGGCCTTTCTGTTTTTTTACCGGGGTGCCAGTCTCAGTCGACTGGTAATTCTATATACAGCTATTTTATCTGTAGTCCTGCATGGTTCCGGTCACTTCCTGTTTCGACTGTATCTAATGCGTCTTCGCCAGAAAGGGATTTCTGTGCGAAACATCCTGATTGTAGGAAGCGGCAGGCTGGCCTTTCGATTCTATGAAAAGGTCATGCGAAATCAGATCTATGGATATCGAGTCCTGGGAGCGGTGGGAGCGAAGAAGGATTCCCATCCTACAATGGTCAATCATCTGCTGGGTCCCATCAAAGATTTTGAAAAGCTGGCAAAACAGCTCAATCCAGACATTATTGTATATGCACTATCCGAGGATCATAATCGATTACAGAAGGTAGTGGAGTTTTGCGATTCAGAGGGGTTTGATTGTCGCATAGTGCCGGACATGGTGGATTTGATCACCAGTCATGCAAGAATCGAGGATATGGATGGAATGCCCGTGCTTACTCTACGGGACATTCCCCTGAAAAACGGCTACAATCGATTTCTCAAGCGAAGCTTTGATGTGATTTTCTCTGCGCTTGCCATCTTACTCACATTTCCCTTCTGGTTATTGCTGGCCATTCTTGTGAAGCTCAGTTCTCCCGGCCCCATTCTATTTGCACAGCAGCGAGTAGGCCTGGATCGAAACCTCTTTAAATGCTACAAGTTTAGAACCATGGTGGTGCAGGATGAAAGCGTCTCTGACACAACCTGGGGCAGCAAACAGGATCAGCGAGTGACGGGCATTGGGCGATTGCTTCGCAGAACATCCCTGGACGAACTGCCTCAGTTCATAAATGTTTTTATGGGAGATATGTCTGTGGTTGGTCCCCGCCCAGAAAGACCACATTTTGTGGAGCAGTTTAAAACTCAGTATGATCATTATATGCGCAGGCACAGCGTAAAATCCGGTATTACAGGCTGGGCCCAGATCCAGGGGCTTAGAGGAGATACTTCCATAGAAAAGAGAGTGCAGGCAGACATTTACTATATTGAAAACTGGTCTCTTCTGCTGGACATTGTGATTGTTCTTCGCACAGTTCCGTCGCTTGTCAGTAATCCTGGCGAGTAATTCAAGGATCCATAATCCGGCATCAATATTCGGCGTCGATATTCAGCGTCGGTGCGCCCTGGTGCATCACCATTATTGAGCTTCGCTAATCAGAGTCCGGCACTGTTCTTCCACATCCATTAACAGGATCCCATCCCTATCACTACAGGTGGCCGCTTCCAATGTAGGCTCCAGCAGCAGAGAGAAGAACCGGCTAACGATTGGTGCGAGCCTATCATGGTTGGCAGTTCGCACTCGGTGACTTGCTAATGATGAATTCGGCGTTAAAATGGATCTGTAACATTCTTCACCGGATTCTACTTTTCCTCTCATCCAGTCCTGGCGCGATGCAACCGAATGGGAAGAATTGCACTACTGGAGCTCCACCTGGCCAATGTTTTACTCAGTAGCGCCCTGTTGTTCAGCCGCTGGATTGATGCCCCGGTTCCCTTCGTCATAGCTGCCAGGTGTGTGGTAGCGGCGGCAGCTCTGTGGATCTTTTTGCGCCTGTACGCCAGCCGGAGCCCCGTGGGTCTGGAAATGGAGCAATCCGAGCTTCCAGGATTGGAAGGTTTAGATTCTAATAAC
>JBHIXQ010000339.1:0-3891 GCA_041984705.1 Leptonemataceae bacterium
AAAAGCCATTCGAGAGCTCACTCGTTTGATTGGAAATGTGGAAGAAGGCTTTGTTGGATACGACAGCGAAGAAAGCCGGCTGTATTTCAAACTGGGTGATGTAGAATTAATTACTCGTTTAATCGATGGAAACTTTCCGGATTATCGTCAGGTTATTCCCAGAAAGCTGGATCATGAAGTAAAGCTGAATCGGGATTCACTCCGATTGTCCCTGCGACAGGCTGCCGTGTTGGCCGCGGAGCCGTCCCGACAAATCCGTCTGGAGTTCAGCCCCGGTACGCTGGTAGTGAGCTCATCAACACCGGATCTTGGAAATGTAAATGATCCCATGGCCTGCGAATATCAGGGCGAAGAAGTGACCATCGCTTATAATTCCAACTACCTGCTGGATGTCCTGGGAGTCTTGAGTAGCGAAGAGATAATCATGGGCTTTTCCACTGCCAGTGCACCGACTGTGATCAAGGATCCAGACGATGCAGAGTTTGTGGCAGTGGTTATGCCCATGAAGATCTAGGCCCGGGGGTCTGTGTTTCTTCGTAGCCTACAGCTGCAACATTTCCGAAATTACGGATCTCTCAAACTGGAGTTTCCCGACCGATTGACCTTTCTTGTAGGGGAAAACGGATCCGGGAAAACCAATATTCTGGAAGCAATATCGGTTCTAACATCCGGAAAATCATTTCGCGGTGTACCGGATCAGGAACTGGTCCAACAGAACCAGCCAGGTTTTTTTCTTAGCTGTAGCTATGAATGGAATGCAGCCATGCATACCCTGGAGATGGGGCTGCAAACGGAACCCAGATTACAGCGAAAGATCAAGAAGGATGGAAAAGTGCTTCCGTCTCGAGCGGCGCTCATAGGAAATCTGGTCAGCGTTGTGTTCAGTCCGGATGATCTGGAAATTGTGGAGGGCGGACCTACCTCTAGAAGAAGGTTCCTGGATGCATTGCTTTCGCACAGAGATTCTAGTTACCTGGACAATTTGATTCAATACAATCGGGCGGTGCGACAGAGAAATACCACTCTGAAAGAAATTCGGAGCAATCGTAGCCGTTTGCAGATGCTGGAACCCTGGGATCGCAGCCTTGTAGAACTTGGATCCAGAATCACATCCCAGAGATTGAAGTTCCTGGGAGAATATGAACCAATTCTGAATGAATCCCTGGATCAAATCTCCGGCGGAAAGGATCGAATCAAAGTGACTCTTTTTCCCGGCGAGTCATCCGCTGATGCCTACAGACAGGCATTGAAAGAAAGGCAGATGCGAGATGTGGCTACCGGCTCTACAACGTTTGGGCCCCATAGAGATCGACTGCTTTTTCTTTGTCAGGATGGAAGTAACAAGGATGTGCAGTTTAGATTCAGCCAGGGACAGAAACGTAGTCTGGTGCTGGCCCTCAGAGTCGGTCAGTTCTATTATTTGAAACAATACATCGGAAGATCTCCGGTTTTGCTGATTGACGATGTAATCCGAGAGCTGGATTATAAGAGAAGAGACTACTTTGTGGATCTTCTGCATCGCTGCGGACAGGCATTTTTTACCACCCCGGATCTGGACGGACTGGAAGAAGCAGTGCAGCAGACCTCTGCAAGAATTATCTCCGTGCCAGAGCTGCACGGCAGCTAGCTGAAACAATAGCGGATGAAACCAGATGCAGGACAACTCAGAACAAAAATCGAATCCAGCATCAAAGGATACACCGGCTCGCCTCAGCCGGAATCGGAAGGCGGGTGAGACGAATCGCTCAAATTCCGGACAGCAAGAACAGTCCAGATGGAATGTCTGGAAAGAACAGGATCTAAGGCCCCTTCCCAGGAATAGTCCAGAGCCGGTCGCAACTCTACAGTCCGAATTTCGTAGTCGATTGGAACATATTCTGGGCATAACGGAAGGGGAAAGCCAGCTACATTCCATTCAGGAAGGCTGGCCTGAGTTGGCGGGTCTGCTTGCCCATCATTCGAATCCCGTGGAAATTAAAGATGAACGTCTTATGGTAGAGGTTTCAGAGAGTGTTTATGCTCAGGAGCTGCAATTACACAGTCGAATAATCCTGAAATCTATAGAAAAAAGGTTCGGCTTCCGACTCAAAGGCTTACAGATTAGAAGGACAGGATTCCGAAAATAAAGCAGACCCATGTTGACCCTGGTTGCAGTAGCCGGCCTCTGTCTGGCCGTGATTGTTTTTCTAAATATGCTTTCTCCGAGTGCTTTGCAGCCGGCTGGCGGAACTATTCGAAAGCGAAAAAGCAATGGAGACGGAGAAGATCCTCCCAGGCTGGATGCCAGGAAGGTCCTGAATATGGCACCGGGGCCTCAGAGGCCCAGAATCTGTCCTGTCTGTGGAACCTTGCTATCCCAGACCGATTATCTATACGCGGCGCTGGAACCAGAGCCCAAAACCGAAAGAAAGCGGCAGGCCCATATCTATGGATGTGCCTATTGTCTGGACCAGGATTGAGTTGTGCGCAAGAAGAAGTCCATCGCAGAGATCGAACCCTGATATAGTCCTGTTCTTTCTAGCGCCAAAAGGATTCCGAGAGTAGCCTGGAACGCTGCGGTTTTTGCATCACATGCCCGACCTATCTGGCGCTACAGGACCGGGCCTACTTCCCATCATAGGCCTGGATTCATTTAACTTCCAATCCTCAGATCTTCTGGGTGGTCCGGATCCAATAAATTCTTTCGCTATTTCCTAGATTGCGCGAATCGCCACGGCCAGGCCAGCAAGAATCTGAATGGCTGCAAACCCGCGTTTCAAATGAAGACCCTTCACCTTATTTTTAAGAGCGGCCCCGGCAAATCCACCTAGCAGAGCTCCAATGCCAAAGGGAATAGCATAAGGAAGATAGTAATGTCCGACGCTGGGCTGCGGTAATGGGATATAGTTCTGCTGCAGGGCATAGAGCACTGAACCGTAAAAAGCGCTGAAGATGATACAGAAGCTGGAGGTGGCCACAGCTTCCGCAGGTTCTGCACCAGGTAAAGTCCATAAAAAAAGAGGCACCAGAACTACTCCTCCCCCAAGCCCGGTCAGCGCAGAAAGGATCCCCACAAAAAAGCCTGCCAGTCCGTAGAAGAAAATCTGTGAACGACCGGGTGCTGGTCTGCGTCCGTTATTGTACTTTGGTATATCTTTCGTTTTCTTACCCGAGCTGGATTTGCGAAAAAAACCAACAATCCCTGTTATAGTGACAATGGCTGCGAATATCAATGCCAGGGATCGAAAGCTCAGGACGCCGCTGATTTCTACTCCAAGATAAGAACCAGGAAGACTGAATAGACTGACAATGATACCGGGGAGAAAATGGATACGGCGGCTGAGGATGTTAGAGGCAGAGGCCGAAATTGAAAGGAAAAGTGCCGTAAGCAAAGAGATGGCCACAGCTGTATGGGCCAGACCGGAAGCATCATCGTTGGGCCAGTGCATACTACCCACGAAGATCAAAAACGGCACGGTGAGAGTTCCTCCGCCAATGCCAAATGCCCCTGAAATGAGAGAAATTACAGTGGCTACAATTAGCATTAACCAGATTTCACTTGCGATCATCACTCAATCAGTCAATTATTCCGCTATCTCCTCAATGACAAACAGAAAGGACCCCTGAAGGCATAGATATATGAAAAGCTACAGCGAACTGGACCCGTCGAGTGCAAGAACAGCTAAAGAATTACTCAAGAACCTGCTTCTAAACCTGGAGACTAAAAAGTCTACCCGCAGGGATGCGAAGCTTATTCCGGATGAAGAAATGATCCATCAAGCTCTGGCGCATCCGGAGAGGGGAGATGTGGAGGTGATCCTGGTGGATCTGGGTCATTCGCAGCAATTGTTTCTGGGAAACCGGCGAGATGCAGAGAATCCATTCGCAGTAATGCCTGTATCGCAGATGAGA
>JBHIXQ010000340.1:0-3888 GCA_041984705.1 Leptonemataceae bacterium
GTACAGTGCGCTAACGTTCGGTGCTGGCAGCGGTGCCGCACCGAACACGCTCATGACGGTGCAGGGCTAATTTAGCCCTTCGCCAGGCCTATCGCTTAGCGACCGGCTGTAAGCTCTCGAATGGTTCGCACAAAACCGTCTGCTACGGTCTTGGTAAGATTTAATGCGAACTTGGATTTCTGGGCCGCAATCATAACATCATGCACTTCCACAGAATCCGGATCATAGATGGCTTTGCGTGTGAGATCCTGGGAGCGATTATCCAGTTGCTCCACCTGTCCCAGGGCTTCCGTCAACGCATCGGAAAAATTGGTAACTACTTTGTTAGGGTCCGACGGAGTAGATGCGATCTGCATATGTCGGTCATTACCCATCCGCATCTGCAGCGGATTCGTTGTTTGAGCGCCTACAGGCCGTGGTATCATTGATGAGGTTTGAATGCCGGTTGTGGAGAAGATATCCATTATCTTCAACTTCGGTGGATCCTCGGATTCACATTAGAACTTTTTTATGTCTCTTATGGATCCGGGACTCCTGCATTGCTATTATTCCCGGCCGGGATAACCAGGGACCATAACAGGCGCTAATTCTATGGGCGATAAGGTAGAAGAAGCCAATGGACCACAATGACCGGGAAATCTACGGCCGACTACAACTCGCAATATTAAGGATGGCAATGGCCGGATATTCTAGCGATGGTAAGAGCGAGGCCGGATATCCAAATCAGGCTCGACCCAGTTCCAGGGCTTTCTGAAACATCTGCTTGCTTCCTGAAATTACCTGAGCATTGGCTTCATACGATCTGGATGCAGTAATCATGTCGGTCATCTCAGTTACTACATTTACGTTGGGATATTCTACGTAGCCCTTCTTGGGCCCTATCTTGATGGAGTCTGGATGAGAAGGGTCGTACACCATACGAAGAGGACTCATGTCCTTTACGATTCTGGAAACCTTAACGCCCCGTCCCATTCCTGTTTCCAGGCCATTGGGTACAATAGGAGCTCGCCAGGTATTTCGAAGGTTGATAGGAGTCATGACCACCTGGTCACGACGGAAGGGTCCGTCTCCAGATGCATTCCTGGTAGTATTGATGTTTGCGATGTTGTTGGATATTACATCAAGTTTGAGCCTCTGTGCGCTCAATCCTGAAGCTGCAATATCCATTGATGTGAACATTCCCATAATTCCGTGTCCTGTTATTCTATCTCTGTTTCGTCCGTCCGAGCTCTAAATTGTGATCAACTATTTTTAATCATCCGAATCATATTAGTCCCGTCTCACATTGAATCCGCAGTTCGTGAGGACTACGCCATCCTTATAAAGGAATTCCATTTACCAAACGTTGAGCCGATCCGATCGATCATCATTGTATACTGCATTTGATTCTTAACCAGGTTCATAACTTCCTGCTCAATATCTACATTATTGCCATCGTTTCTCATGGTGCTCAAATAATCCGTATGCACCGCCGGCCCTACTTTCTTATAATCCAGGGGCTCTCTTCTGGCCACATGGCCTGGCTGATTTGTTTGCAGGGAAGGCTCTTCTCGGGCCGCTTTTTCGGAGTCCAGGGCTCGCTTTAGATTCATTTCAAAAGAAACCTCGGAACGTTTAAAGCCCGGCACATCCACATTGGCGATGTTATTGGCGATGATTTCCCTTCGCACGGTGGAGGTCTTGAGTCCGGCCTCCAGCATATCCATGGTTCTACTCTGAAACATATCTATTTTCTGAATCGGCAATACGTGGGGATCAATTAGCGATTTATTTGGCCCCGGAAATCGAGGATGGAGATTCCCGGCAGGTTTGCGTTCAGGAAGGCATCATTCGGGCCACCTTCCTGTCCCGAAAAAAGCCATCCGGATATGCAGCAAAACAATCCGGTAACTTCTCCGGAGATGCAGACACTCGAAATACTAAAAAACTCCTTTCCGATGTAGCCGACCCTGCGTACCTGAGAGAATGCAAATGAACAGATTCCTGCCATTACTTCTTATAGCTGGCTTTTTCTACTGTAGCTCCGGCCAACCCACGGGGCCGAACTCCATGCCTCCTGTTGCGGAAGCGTCGGAGCCCACCCGGGACTGGCTGTATGGAACCTGGACCATGGACAAAGAAAGAACGGTCCGAAGAATGCTTGAGTTAAACGGGCAGAACTTTGATAGCTATACCCCCGATGAAAGACAGGCCATCATGACCCAGTTTAATCTGGATCTGGAAGTCTCTCTGGGGCCGGAACGATGGAGCGCCATATTCCGTGAAGGGACCAGAACCAACAAAGGAAATGGAACCCTGACCTACGATGAATCAGGATCAATGATTGTAGTTTCTATGAAAGAGGTTCTGGAAGACGGAAAAGTAAAAGTGGACAAACTGGAGATTCATAAGCTGGGCCCGGATATGCTTCGCATGAGATTTATGGAAGAAGTGGAAGACGTATCTTTCATTCTTACCAGACAGTAAACGATAGCCTGTAGCCCCCTGCAGACAGATTAGATGGGACGACATTCCTTCATTCGTCTTCGCCGGGGGCCCCAGGCCTCGCCCCGTCGGCAATCCTTTAGAGGCTTCACCAGGACTTCTGCTGGCGGGCTCGGTCTGTATTTGCATGCACCCCGGTAGGTTTCTTCCCTGCTGGCGTGCCGAGCCCTAAATTTTCCTTTTCCTGATAAGCCACCACTCTCTATTAAGAATATGCATCTTTCCCGAACGTTGTGGCTGGCCTGCCTTCCGCTGATCGGCACGCTGGCCTGCATTGAACCGCAGGTCATTCAGAACTATCCAGACTATCAGCCACAGCACCGAATTGCAATTATTCGCAAATCAGGCTTTACCGTGGCGGTTTCTGAAAGCCAGCGATGGGGAGATACGCTTCAGCTAACTCCAGGCCGCTATCTGCTGGAATTTCGTGAGAAGTATACCGGTATCAAGGGGGCAGCCATATGCCAGGTGGAACCCGGCGGTATCTATGAAATCGAAATCGTTCGGAAGCGCTATATGGAAATGAGCGGTCGCTACGTCTACGAAGGCAAATGCAATCGGCTCAACGAGCCAGCACCACCCGGCCAGTATGAATTTCCAGAAGATCAGGATAAGAAGGAGCCAGATGCAGAGAACCCGCTTCCAGACAATCGAAATGAGAGAAGAAGTGACGATTCCGAAGTAAGACCTCTGGCTCCCGAAGAAGAAGACATTACTTCCGATGATCCGGTCTTGAATCCATACACAGAACCGGAAAAAGAGGAATCGGTCGACCAGGACAGTTCGCAACCAGATACACGAAGCAAAAGCGATAGCGACGATTCGCAACCAGATACAAGACGCGAAAGCGAAAGCGAGAGTGATTCCAGAAACAAATCCGATGGCGAACTGGACAAGAATAATCCGGACAGGGATTCTGAATTCCAGGCCCGGCTTACATGAAAATAGCTTTAAAGTATATCCTTCTACCTTTGCTGGCCCTCTTTCTTTTGACTGAGGCTTTCTTGCGAAGAAGTCCAACCATCAGCTCCAGCGTCCAGGAAAGGCGAATGCATTGCATGGACCGCACAGGTCTGGTATTTCTATGTAAGAACCAGAGCCGAAAGCTTCAAGGCCCCGGGAACGGTAACTGGACTCTGACCACAAATCGTTACGGAGAAAGAATTACCCATCCCCTGGAACTGGCTCCGGACTCTCCTCTATCGGAAAGCAACCCTACAGTAAAGGAAGTGTGGGTCATCGGGGATTCCATTGCCATGGGGTATTTGCTATCGGATCCTTACAGTCCTCCCTATTTGCTTTCGCAGCTCACGGGAATACGAACCAGAAACCTGGGTGTGGACTCTCTGGGGACACAGGGAATTCGCATCCGCCTGGAGAATGCTCTGGAATACAGGGCCATTG
>JBHIXQ010000341.1:0-3883 GCA_041984705.1 Leptonemataceae bacterium
AGTGGAGTTTCAGGACCGGAGCGGTATCAACTGGCTGGGAAAAAGCGCCGTATTCGGTGCACTTGCAGACGAAATACCGGCAAAAGGAAGAGACATCGATTTGCTCTATTTACCGGATAATTCCACTAAATTCGCGGTGCTAACCTCCTCTGGCGTGGGTCCTGGAAAGGCGAAGCGCGCCAATCCCGCTTAGTCGAAAACCAGCGGTCTTTATAGTCCTCACTGAAAGGCAAAAGGCTGGATCTTCAGTCTCCCGGTGTAGCTCTACCCGTGATTTGATCTACTTCGCAAAGCGCCGGAATGGCTTTGATGCAAAGCCAGGGGGAAACCATTTCCTGTGTTCAAAAAAGAGGCTGGCCGAATTCAGGCATCTCTGACGTTTCTGACTCTATGGTTGCATCCATGCAGGAAGCTGTAGATCGAGCCCGGCAGTTCAGACATGATATTCATGCACATCCGGAACTGGCTTTCCAGGAGAATCGCACATCCAGTATTGTAAGCCAGCGTCTGAAAGAGCTGCGCTTCCAGGTGCATACGGGACTGGCTCGAACTGGCGTTGTGGGTGTTCTACCGGGAAATGGCCGAGGCCCGTCCATAGGCCTGCGGGCGGACATGGATGCGCTACCCATCGAAGAGCGTCCCACTCCAGGAAAAGATAAGCCATATATCTCTACGCATAAAGGAACCATGCATGCTTGCGGTCATGACGGTCATACATCTATGCTTCTGGGGGCGGCAGAATTGTTGGCACAGCGCTGGAAGGAGAATCCCTATTCCGGAGATGTAGTTTTGGTCTTTCAACCCGCCGAAGAGAATGAAGGTGGCGGTAAAGAGATGGTAGAGCAGGGATTGTTCTCACAATTCCCTGTGAGCCAGATTTTCGCATTGCATAACTGGCCTGGAATGCCGGTCGGAACCATCGGACTTTGCGATGGGCCCATCATGGCTGCCTATGATCGATTTGACCTTACGGTTCGCGGGGAAGGCTGTCATGCAGCCATGCCACAATTTGGAGACGATGTGATTCTGGTGGCATCGGAAATCGTTCAGGCATTGCAGAAGTTAACCAGCAGAAATCATCCATTCGAGCCTTCCGTGCTTTCGATAACAAAGTTCCATGCAGGCGATGCTTACAATGTTCTTCCTGCAACAGCGGAGCTGGCCGGTACCCTCCGTACCTTTGAGCCGCAACACAGAGAAAGACTGATTCAGGAAATCGAGCGAACCATCTATGGAATGGCCGGGGCCAACGGAGTGCAGGCCAGTGTGGAATGGAAGGATGGGTATCCGGCCACCATCAACGAAAAGAAGGCCACTCAGCTGGCCAGAAAGACTGCACTGGACCTGGTGGGTTCAGAAGGGCTCATGGATCCTGTGCAACCCAGCACCGGTTCGGAGGATTTTGGCTACATGCTTCAAAGAGTTCCTGGATGCTATGCATGGATTGGAAATGGTCCAGGAGAAGGCGGATGTCTGCTGCACAATCCAGCTTATGATTTCAACGATGAAATCCTGGAGACCGGTATCCGATACTGGGTACAGCTTGTAGAAAATTTCTTTGCGGAACCCGGGGCTGCATCGTAAACCGAAATCACAGGAGCATTGCATGATCATTAAATCCCATTCCATTCGATACGGCTACAAAGAGCTTCAGGGCCGGTTGGAGAAGCATAGCGGTCAGGCTATGCTGGTAGTGGATGAGATTGGGATGGTAACTCCTCTGGAATTTATCAAGCAGGGACTTTCCATCAAGCTGGCCAGCCCACAGGAAATGGCGATGCTAAAGCAGGCTGGCTACAATGTGAAGATACGAGAGCTTTAGAGCACTCCAGGGAAATCTGTCTCTGGAACGTCGTGGTGCATTGCTGGCCTGATTGTGCCTGCCCCCGGAATGGATCCTGTTGTAGCCGATATCAAAAGTCCTTCAGCCCTTTGGGCGTGTACAGTATATAGTGCGAATCATCGTCCAGCCGCTGACCTGTTTTTAAATCATAGCCGGTAAGGGTTTGCAATTCCCCGCGATCCAGAAACACCCCTTTGCAGGAAGGGCAAACATCGATTTCTACCGGACCCATTTGCTGAATCTCCATCAGCTCTTCACAGACCGGACAATGAAGATAGCGCTTATGCTCGGGTCTGCGCGTATGCTCCGACGAAAGGGTGGTTCCTGGAATTTCGGATTCTGAATGCATTTCCACTGGATTTTCTGAATGAGATGATCTCACTGGCGCTGAGGCGTGAAAATCTGTACCCTCCTTTCTTGGTCTGGAAGGCCGAATCTTTTTCACTAGATATTCCCACATGGCATCCCCATACTACAGAATGTCTCTGCAAAAATCTTCCCCTTTTATTGCATTCGGAAAAAATTGCCCGGTGTTGGAAGGTCTGACTGAATTGACGCATACCAAAGAATGGGAGGAAGTCAACCGATGAAATTTTGTTCCCATTGCGCATCTGAACTGGATTTCCGCGTACCGGACGGAGATAACCTGCCGCGATTTATCTGCAACAAATGCGGAACCATCCATTATGAAAACCCCAGGCTCATTGTGGGATGCCTGCCTTTCTGGGAAGACCAGGTACTTCTATGTCGAAGGGCCATTGAACCCAGACATGGTTTCTGGACAATACCGGCGGGATTTATGGAGAATGGCGAGCTGGTAGAAGAGGGGGCCATCCGCGAAACCCGGGAAGAAGCCAATGCAGAAGTTGAGATAGAATCGGTACATACCGTATATAGCATTCCGCATATCAATCAAGTGTACATGTTCTTTCTTGCCAGGCTGAAGAATCTGGACTTTTCCCCTGGCGTGGAGTCCCTGGAAACTCGACTGTTTTCCGAAAATGAGATTCCCTGGGAAGAGATTGCTTTCAGTTCGGTAAAGTTCTGCCTGGAATCCTTCTATGAGAACCGAAGCACCTCTTCAGATCCAGCGCAGCTGGGGCATTTCATTAGAAGCAAAAATAGTAGCAAATAACTTCCAAACTCGGGCGGGCAAAAGAACGAAGTGGCCGCCGGATTCCAGCTCCACATTTAGCTCCAGATTTAGCCGTTTTAAATGACGCATTGCCACCCGGCCAACTCTAAAAGCACGGTAAGAGTTCTCTTCGGTGGAGATGGAATCGGGGCAGAGATTACCGACTTCGAACAATGCGCATCCCATAGCCATCAATCATCATCTTCAGCAAGAACTATAAGATTATCTTTGCCTGTGAATTCGAACACCTCATCCATTTCTGGAATTAAAAGAACGCCATGGTTTCTTTCCTTGTCTGCTTCAAATCGGGCAATGCGAATCCCAATACATACTTCCTTTCGCGTAAGAGCCGCCGATACACATTCTGCAAAACTATGCGGCTTGAGCGGATCCTGAAAATAGGCAGACACTGGCTTTAAATAGATTTCGCTTCCTTCAGGTGAAAATAAATCATCATATACGTAGTGTACTTCTGGCTCCATGGCCACCTGCGCAAGAATGCGAGAAATAAACTGATTGGAAATCAGGAAGTCCTTAACACCGGTTTCCAGAACCAGATCCACATTTTCTGAATCCATGATTTCCGAAATGACCCGGGTGGAAGGCGGATGACCCAATTTACGTTCTACGGATTTTAGATGCTGCCTTACCTGCAGTAGCCCTGCGATACTGGCTGCATCCACTGCTTCGGGATTCGTTCCGTCCCTGGCCAGCAGAATCACATTCCCATAGTTCTCCGGTGCCAGACGTGCCAGAGCTTCCGGTTCGCTCCAATCTATTTCCTGCCAGTCCAGCTGAAGTTGCGAATACTGGCTGGAAATCTCTTCGATGGTGCCGGCAATTGTATCGTGGTACCCTTCTTCAGGTCTGGTAACAATGCTCATACGGGATCCAGCGGGGATGTA
>JBHIXQ010000342.1:0-394 GCA_041984705.1 Leptonemataceae bacterium
GCAAGGAGAGAAAGGCAAAATACCAGAATCGCTGCCGATCCATGGATTCGTGGTGCTTTCGAATAAGAACAAAGAAATACCATAGAAGAAAGATGCTGGATAGCTGAAACACCATCACCGCCACTTCGTAGCCAATCAAGCTTAGAGGTAGAAGCAGGAATGCAAAGAACGGTAAATACAGATAGGAGCCAGCTCCCTTCAGGGATTGCAGATAGGCCTGGCCTTCCGGTGTCATGGAGAACTGAAGCAACTCCACAGGATTGTTAACATCGATTCCTGGGTCCTTCGTATTTTCCATACTCCGGATCGCTTCCATGTTGTATAGATCGCCACGTTCTGACATTCGAACCGAGGCGCTGTAATAATCCTCGAAATCGCTTCTGGAGCTACGCAG
>JBHIXQ010000342.1:404-3883 GCA_041984705.1 Leptonemataceae bacterium
AAGCGTCGAGAAGGCCGAGCGCTAGGCAAGCAGCCCGGCAAGCGGGGAAAAGCGGCGGATCTGACCGAGGACGAGCAGGCCCTGTGGGAGTTCGCCGCGCGCGAAATCAAGCCGCTGAAGTCGGCCAAGGGGCGGGTGCACGTCTCGCAAGAGGCCAGCGCCGCGGCGCCGCGCAACGACACGAGGCCGGAGCCGGTAAAGCCGCGGCCCGCGCCGCTGCGGGGTCAGTCCCCGCGGGCGCCGGCGACGCGGGCCTGTGCGCGCCAGACGTCGACGGTGCGAGCTCCCGTCGCCTCGGCCTGCCCGTAGAGCGCGGCGGCGCGGTCGAGATCGCCCCGCACCTTTTCCAACACTTCCTTCACCGGACCTCCGCAAATCACTTTCGTGGACAGGGCTCTCAGGAAAATTGAACCCGCCGACGGTACAATGCCTGAGATTGTCCGCTATTGGCAAAACCAATTTGGCCCATTTCATGAAGCAACTATCGGAAATACAGCAGGAATATAGCTTTGAGCTACCGGATGAGCTCGTTGCCAGATATCCAGCCCAGTTCCGGGATCAGTCCAGATTGATGCTACTGCCGGCTGGCTCCAGGCCAGGGAAAGTTGAGCATCGAAGTTTTTTTGAACTGGATCAGCTTCTGGAACCAGAGGACATCCTGGTCTGGAACGATACCCTGGTAGAACCAAGACGGCTTATTCTTCGCCGACAATCCGGCGCCCGGGTAGAGGCCCTGTTTCTGGAGCCGGCCCCGGAAATAGAACCGGCATCGGCACCCCCAGAAGCGCTTCTGAACCACGAAAGCGAATCCATATACTGGAGCTGCTTGATTCGAAATGCATCCAGAATCAAGCAGGATGAAATTCTGATTGAACCTCAGAGCGGCCAGGGATTTCGCTTTCTGCGTCTTCCAGGCAACAGTAGCGAAGCTCATCCCGCAGATGCATTTTTTCTCTGCCCGGAACCAGCCCTGGATATCCATGCATTCTTCCAGGCTTATGGCCAGATGCCCATCCCTCCGTACCTGGGCCGAACAGAAGATGATTCGGATCGGAATCGATACCAGACTGTGTTTGCTGGAAGCCCGGAACTTAGCAGCGCCGCAGCCCCCACGGCAGGACTGCATTTTACGGCGGATTTGATCCAGAGATTAAAGGAACGCGGGATTCGAATCGCCAGCGTTCGCCTGGCCGTGGGTCTTGGAACCTTTGCCCCTCTTTCTGAAGATAACTGGAAGCGAAAGCAGTTGCACCGGGAACGATTTTCCATGCCATCCGCCACCGCCTCGCTCTTAAATGATCCGCAGGGACGAATCATTGCAGTAGGCACCACTACTCTTCGCGCACTGGAAAGCAACCTGCGAGAACATGGTCGGTTTCAACCCGGGGAGTTTGAAACCAGTGCCTTTTTCCATCCGCCGGATACCATATCATCGATCCAGGGCTTGATTACAAACTTTCATTTACCGGGCTCCAGCCTTCTAATGCTGGCAGCAGCCTTTGCAGGCGCGGACCGTATTTTGCCGGCCTATAAAAAAGCTATTGCAGAGAGATACCGGTTCTACAGCTACGGCGACGCGATGCTGGTATTTGCTTGACCGTGGGCTGCATCCAATCTAAGACTCAGGAACCTATGCAGACCTTGGAAGATATTACCAGAGTAGAAATGATACGGGTCCCTCATTTTGAGCTGGACTCCTTCCAGAAAAATATCCTGGATAATCTTTATCTGGAATTCTTCCTGGAACAATGCCGGGTACTTGTAACACCTGACCTGAGCTACATGACTACAGGTCCAGCCTCTACCGAAGAACTGGAAAGGCTGGAAGAGCTACTGGCCTCGGAAAATGAAACCCTGGATAAATTGAAGTGGTATCTTCTGTATGACCTGAGTCTTTACTCTGCTCTTCTGGAAACCAATTCCTACTATATAACTTCCAACGGGCATGTATTGATTTCTCGATTTGTGCCTGTGGAGGGTGAAGACCAGAGATTCGAAGTCAAGCTCTATACCATCGCAGCATCGGATCTCCCGGAGCATTATAAAGACAAGATTTACCTGGGCAGGGATTTCTTTTCCCTGAAAACCTTGCGAAGAGAGCACTTTGGCTTAAAGCTCATTCGCGGCTCCATCATCGGACAGTTCTATAAAATGAGAGAGCGTGTAAATCAGTACACCCTTCAAGAGTATCACAGCGAACTGGACACAGAATACATGAAGGAAATCGAAGAGATTTCCGGAGAGTTTGCTGAGTCCAGCGAAGGTATCCTATCCTCATTTCCGGTAGATATATCCACCGACAGCCTGGAAAAGCCTGCTTTGATTGAGGCCAATCAGAAGTTTCGGGATCTGAAGCACATTCTCATCGAAATGGAAGAATCTCTCAGGGAGATGGAATCTCGATTGTTCGAACTGGACCAGACCAGAGCCGTGCGCTACGTAACCAAGTTTCGCAAAGACATAGCGAATTACACCAACTACTTTATAATAAAGGTAAATGGACGCATCTCGGATGCGGTGAACGGGATTCACATATAGGTACGCTCGCTGAGGCACCTCCTGTACCTCAGCTCCCGTCTAAAGCCTGCGCGGCTACGCCGCTGGCAGACCTCATGTCTGCGAAGTCTACATTTGTTCTTGCCCCGGATTTCATAAGGTTAATTATCAGGACATGAAGTTGGCCCCCGCCCTATGCGCTCTATGGATTCTCACGGCACCAGGTTGCATCACCGGCGAAAACACAGCCGCCTCAGGCCCTGCAGGTCGATTGCTGGTGCGCACAGTTGCCAGCAGCGAAGATGCTTTCGCGTTTTGCGGAAATGGCCAGGTGCGAGTGGAATACAGAATCTCGGAGCTGAGACCTCATGTACGGTTTGGGACCTGGTCAATGCAGGATGGCCTGATACAAATCCGATGGCTGAAAGAAAAAGGCGGTGAGCCGGTTGGATCACCGGTATTCTGCGGCTCTGTCTGTGAGTATAGCGAGTACAGACCGTTCGAAAGAAATACCGATCAATCAGAACAGCTATCCTGGCAAGAAATCCGCCATGACGCAGACACCTTCTGGACAACGGAGCCGCTTCAGGGCAAATGCAGCGAAATGCCCTGAAAGCCGCAATTCGAAAGAGCGCAGGTCGTCAGGCGCTCTTCAGGAGTCCGTCCCTGCGAAGCAACGCATCCGGATCCGGGTCCCTTCCGCGAAATCCTCGATAGAGTTCTGCCGGATCCTCTGTATTTCCCTTTTCCAGAATGAATCCTCTGAAACGATCTGCACTTTCTCGATCAAAGAGCCCCTTCTCTTCGAACAATTCGAAAGCATCCGCTTCCAGGATTTCTGCCCATTTGTAGGAATAGTAACCGGCCGAGTATCCCCCGGCGAAGATATGCCCAAAGCCTGTAGCAAAGCATGTATGAGGGGCATCGTCCACAAGGCTGGTCTTCTCTGTAGCTTCTCGCTCGAACTGCTCTACATCCTGGAT
>JBHIXQ010000343.1:0-3881 GCA_041984705.1 Leptonemataceae bacterium
GATGAAAGAACCTGGAAAATCAGCAACTGAGACAAGATTCAGCGTTGCACCGATGATGGAGTGGACCAATCGTCATTATCGGTTTATGGCCAGACAGCTCAGCCGTAAGGCGGTGCTGTATACCGAAATGATCCATGCAAATGCGATCATTCATGGGGATCGGCACCGGTTTCTGGATTTTCATCCTCAGGAGCAGCCGGTGGTGCTACAGCTGGGCGGCAATGATCCAGTCAGTCTGGCAGAAGCGGCACGATGGGCCGAACGATGGGGATACTCTGAAGTAAATCTAAACTGTGGATGTCCCAGCGATAAGGTTGCATCCGGCTCGTTTGGAGCCTGCCTGATGGCGAATCCGGATCATGTAGCCAGGCTGGTGGAATCCATGAAGCAGGCTGTCTCAATTCCGGTTACAGTGAAATCTCGCATCGGCATTGAAGGAAAGGGGATGTCTGCGAAATCCGATTATGAAGATCTTCAGGCTTTTACGCATTCCATGATAGAGGCAGGATGCGATCGACTGATTGTTCATGCGAGAATCGCTGTGCTGGGAGGTCTCAATCCGGCGGAGAATCGTTCGGTGCCTCCTTTGCGCTAT
This sequence comes from Leptonemataceae bacterium, assembly GCA_041984705.1. GTDB lineage: Bacteria > Spirochaetota > Leptospiria > Leptospirales > Leptonemataceae > UBA3465. The sequence goes on from JBHIXQ010000343.1 coordinate 596, forward strand.
GAAGATGTGTACCGATTGAAGCGTGAGTATCCGGATTTGCCCATTGAGCTCAACGGCGGACTTCGTTCTATCGATGAAATGCATAAGCATCTTCATGCGGGCCTGGATGGAATCATGGTGGGGCGAGCAGCTTATGAGACTCCCCGGATTCTGTGGAACGTGGATGCCCTTCTTGAATCAGAAAGCATCGCTGCGATCGACGACCTGGAGCCGTTGCCCCGGGTACTGGATGCCATGCAGCAGTACATCCTGGATCGCTTCGGGGAAGGAGTATCTCCTACCAGGATCGTACGGCATATGCTGGGTTTATTTCATGGGATTCCCGGTGCCCGGCGGATCAGGCAGAGGCTAAGTGGCCGATGGAATGCCGGGCTTGATGATCGTGAAAAACTGAGGCAGTATCTATCCGAGGTCTTCGCAGAACCCTGTGGGCTGGAGTCTGCAGAACCTGCTGCAGTCTGAATTGGCCGGGCTTCATCGTCTATCTGTATTGTCTAAACTGTTTCTAAAATCGAGCTGTCCGGTATTTTGAGATAGCGATCCTGCTTCGTGCGAACATCCGTCGGGATTAACTTCTTTCTCGCATTCAGAAAAAGCCTGATCCTGGTCCGTTATCTGGAGAGCTGGCAATGGGTCACCAGAAATCTTATCAAGAATACCGTTTGCTACTCCAGAGTTCCCCGTATGCGGCAACCATAGGCAATGCTTTCAAAGACGCTTGTGGTGGAGATTCCCAGTCCAGTAACCGTAACCGATTTCTCTTCCTCATGAAGAACAAATTCGCTGATGGGTACATACTGTCTGGCATAGTTATGGCAGAAAGCCTCGGAGCGGCCCACTACAAAGTAGCAACTGCAGAATTCTTTGGAGTAAAAACTGGAAATTATATGCGGAAATGACAATAGATGCTTCCAGTTGGCCACAGCCCAGGCGCTTCCTGCGATGAGCGATATGGCCATTGCGATAATCAGGATCTTGATGAGTTTCTTCATATTATTGGTGCCTCCCTGGAAACCATTCTGGATTTCCCGGCAAAAACTCCGAGTCCAGCCCTGCTGCAGCGATGGTCTGTAGCTACGATATGGGAGCTACTCACTTCTGTACCGCCTTAATTACAAGACTCAGAAATCGATCTTTATCAAAGGAATAGTCGCGATCGTCGCCCATGCGAACGATTATCATATCCATACTGGGAATAACAAATATCATCTGTCCCCAGTGTCCGCTTGCTGCGAAGGTATCTTGCGGAGCAGAAGGCCACGGCGCCTTTAGTCCCAGTTCTGGAATTGCCGTATTTGCATACCATTGAGAGGTATATAGATCCTCCCAACCGGGATAGGCCGGGGTGGTTTTATAGGCCGGTGCCACTTTGCGAGTAAAGTCCAGCCAGTGATCCGGCAGTATTCTTTTTCCTTCCCATACGCCATCGTTTAGATACAAAAAGGCAAATTTCGCCATATCTCTGGGGCTTGCGTAGAGATACGATGAACCAACAAAGGTTCCGGCCCCATCTCGTTCCCAGGTAGTTGAATCCATGCCCAGAGGATCGAAAAGTTGCTCCCAGGGATATCTGCTGTAAATCTCTGCTCCCTGCTGCCCATGTTGAAGCTTCAATGCTTCTTTCAATGCACCGGACAGAACATTTGTATCGCAGCTGGAATAGTAAACGTAGGTTCCGGGCTCTGCTCTCGCTGGCAGCGAAGCACAGAACTGTGCCATATCGCCTCGTCCCCTGGTATAGAGCATGGCAATGACCGTGGATCTTAAAGGTCCGCTTTCGTAACCTTCGTTTGCATCCAGGCCGGAACTCATATTTAGCAGATGTCGTAGGGTGATAGTGTGCTCTTTCTTTCCTTCAGGTTTGTATTTCTCCCCGGGATCATCGATGGAAAGCGTTCCGTTCTTTTCTGCAATTCCAATCAATGTCTGAAGCACGCTCTTGCTTACAGACCAGGTAAGGTGAGGAGAATTGCTGTCATAGCCCGCTGCGTAGCGTTCATAGATAAGATAGCCATCCTTGATAATTACAACGCCATCTGTGCGAATGCCAGCTCTATCTTCTTCGTCTCCCTGTCGGCGGAATGCATAATCCTCCAGGTCTTCCCATCGATCTTCCGGTAGTAGTCTTTCCTGCCATCCCCCGGTAGGCCAGTAATCCCTGCGAAAGGAGGGCATGGGATCCAGTTCTACGGCAAAGGGATTCGGGCCGGTCTTTGAAATCTCTGCATCCGGCTGGCAGTTCAGGCTGAACAGGATCAGAAGCAGGACAACAGTTCGCATACCTGATTAGCCCAACCCTTTCTGTGCCGGGCAACTTTTTTTCGCAGATGAAGGGCGGGGGAACAAAAATAATAAACGATACCTGCCTAAAGAACAGAGAGAAGTATGATCCCCGTACAGGCAATGCAACATAGAATCGTTTCGGCTCAGGGCTTTCGACCTCAGGAAGATACCCTGTCGGCCCTGCGAAGAGGGTTAAACTCTTATCCTGAAATACTGGCACTGAGTTGTAAATGGATGCAATATGAGTCGGCAGATACAACAGCCGGTCATGAATCTGGAGAAGCTCGGGAATTTCATCGGGAAGGAAAATCCGACGGTCCTTCCTGTGGCCGGCTGGATCCTTCGATTACCGGGCCATGGCCTGCACCTCCGAATTCGATAGGTGCCAGATATAGTCTGGATTATGAATGCTTGAAAGAAGAACTCGGGCGTCCCATCGCACTCATTCTTTATGCGCGGCTTTATTTGCCTGCATCCAGACTCAGGCATCTGTTCCTTTACATGAAGAGGCTTTTTCCCGCGTATCGCAGCAGTCCGGTGTGGCCTACGATTTCGGCGTGCTCGGAAAACTCTCTTCTGGCACGCATCTACGGCTTTGAACCTGTAGGAGGAGAGGATCCTGCATCCGCGGTGGCTACTCTACACTTTCCGGGCGAAGAGAGCCGACTGGATCGCCTGGCCGGATAGTTTATCGCGATCAAACAGGAGCCATCTGGATTGAGCGAAGATGTGGACAACGGATCATCGACGATCATTGACCAACATTGAATCGCCTTGACGATCCTTGAGCATCAGGGAAGGGCAACCCGCGCTCAGGTTCGCCCTTCGTAGCCAATCACATCCATAAATGCACTTACAGAGAACACAGCTTTTCCTGGCCCTGGTTCGCCATAACCTGGAGGAACAGGAAGCTTGTATTTCTCAAACGTTTGCTTCCAGACGGTCAGCAGTTCCAGAAAGTATTTAAGAGGAGGACCGGGTTGGCTGCCCAGCGTGGTGTACG
>JBHIXQ010000344.1:0-3867 GCA_041984705.1 Leptonemataceae bacterium
AACAGGAATGTTCGGGTATTTTCTGAATTTCGAAGTCGATCCGATTCATAAAGAGAATCCGATCCTTGGTACCATAGCAACAGCCCAGATATGTAAACCCGGCGGTGAATTCCTGGTCTGATTCGAGGGTTTCATCGATTCGCTTCACCAGATCTTCATTCGCCGGAATCCACAGTTCTCGACCAAGTTCATCCTGTATCAGTATTTCATGATTAAAGAACGATGTCTTGCCATTGAATACATTCGTTGCCTCCAATAGATCCATGGTTCTCTGCTTACTCTCCGTTAACGGCCTGGAAGAATCCCTGTAGCGAACTACGGCGCTGAATCGCAGTAGCCTCATGTCCATCTTGATATCGGATTCACCGAGCTCGGGCAAGGGCACACTCTGCCGGAAGTTCTTGAATGTAGTCAATGGATAGGACACTTCTTCTTCGGCTTCGGTTTGAAATCCTGGTCCTGCCAGGAGCAGAAGTAAGATGCTGATTCCGGATAAGTATTTCTTCATATCTATTTTCCTGTGATTCGTATATGATTTGTATTTGATCAAACTACTTCATCAATTGCCCCGTCCCGGAACACTGGAGAATATTGCAAAATATTTTTCTTAGATCGATTCTTGGTTTCGTAAGACTGGCGGCAATTGAAACCCTTTTTAAGGGCGAAGAAGCTCATCAGGTTTTTGCAACAAGGAAAGCTTCTGCGTTTCCTGCCCGGAGTTCATCCTGACGGTTCGAGAAATATCGCTGGTAGATTATTTCTGCTGAGATGTACTCTGCACTCTTGAAGCCTGCCTCAGTCGCCGCTGCTTGAATTTCGGACGGAGCATAAAGACTGCGAAACGGAGTCCCGGATTTCTCAGCCTTTTCCATAATACTTTCCATAAGAGATCTTTCCCGGGGATCTAGCTGCTCCAGGGAAAGCATGAACGTTGTGGCGAATACGGAGCCCGGTGCCATACAGGCAAGCTGACGAAACATCTTGCGATTTTCATCTTTCGTCAAATACAGTGAGAGACCGGTGGATGCCACCAGGGCAGGAATGTCTGGATCGAAACCTGCCGAAATGAGGCGATCCCACCATGATTCATCCCGGGAGAAATCCACTGGAACAAAATGCTGCCAGGAGGGGATCGAATATCCAAGTTCCTGCAAGCGTCTTTGCTTCCAGGTCTGGGGCCCCGGTTGATCGATTTCAAAAACCGGGATTCTGTTGGCCAGATCTTGCCGGCGTTGCGCGAAAGAATCAAGGCCGGCTCCCAGAATTACATATTGGAGATGCGACACACCATCCGTTCGATGCGAATTGCCCACCGCTTCTTCCAGCAGATCTTCGATGAAGCGTGCGCGCCCCACGATAGAAGCTCTCATGGGCTTTGAAAAGTCCGCATCCATATCCGGGCGGCTTTGCCAGTTCTCTTCCTGGGCCAGTTGCGGACCTAATGGGTCTTCGAATACATGGGGCTTCTCATCAATCTGTAAATGGAGCGCTCTCCATAGAGCAACACGAACAGCTGTGGGTTCCGGTCCAGAATTTGATTCTTGATATTCCATTCAGTTTTATTTCCAGCAGGTTTCGCTATCGCTCATTTCTATGGATCGCTCTTGCCAAGAATTATATGGGTCCCTTTCTCGCCTTCGATTCTCTTGATCTCATTGAATCCAAGGCCGGGAATATCGATGCCCGTAAACAAGGGCTCTCCAGAACCTAAGAAAATCGGAGAAATGACAAAATGGATTTCATCGATGTGACCGGCCCGCAGATACTGTCGAATAGTATCAGCGCCACCGAGAATGCGAATACTCTTTCCATTCGCCACCTCTCGGGCTTTCTGGAGTGCAATTTCAATACCTTTAGTTTCGAAATGGAAAACAGTTCCACCTTCCATTTCCAGTGGTGGTCGGGCATGATGAGTCAGCACAAAAACAGGAGCATGATAGGGAGGATTGTCTCCCCACCAGCCATTCCATTCTTCTTCCGGCCAGGGCCCTCGCTGAGGTCCAAACATGTTTCGTCCCATGATCCAGGCGCCGATGTCCTTCATTGATTGTTCTGCAAAGTCATTGTCTACTCCTTCAGTTCCACCCTCGTTTCCGAGCATCCGCTGAAACATAACTGTGGGTAGCATCCAGGAATGCAGCTCATTGCCTCGAAGGCCCAGCGGGGCTTCCATACTCTGGTTCGGTCCCGCACCAAAGCCATCCAGGGAAATTGTAAATGCCGATACTATTACCTTACTTTTCATATTGTATTCTTTCCAATTAAACCAATGACAGTGTCGGGGTATTCCTGCGAAATTCTTACCTGCACGCTAAAATCCAGGACGCCATTCTTAAGGCGGCTTTTTGGAACCAATGATTCAATTCAAAATTCCTGGCGGCATTGATCAACTTGCACGGCAGTTTCGGAGATGATGCCGGAAGCAAATCGCAGAATGGTTAGAATCCGGGAGAAGTTTTTATCCGAAAACTCCGGAAAAGATGGATCTTCTGATCCACTGGATTCCGGGTGCAGGCCCAGGCCATAGAGAAATATTTGCAGGAAGATTCTGTTCGAGTCCACAGAGGATGATTCAAAGTCCCCTCCGTCCTGCAGTTGAACCTGCGAACTGGCGAGAAGTCTTCTCCATCGCTCAATGAGAGAGAAAAAGGTGGTATCCAGATGGGCATGGATGACTGCTGCCTTTTCAAGGGCGGGGAAGGAGGATGACTCTTCGGGCGCGATGAATCTACGGAATAAACTCAGGGTGCTTCGCATCTTTTTCCAGAGTAGATTCATATCATTTCCAGCGTATTGCCTCGGTATGATTTCGCCTGTCTCTGAATCTTCGGCTTTCAGTCGCCCGAGTCTATCTGGGGTAGAATTTAGAATCAGCTCATCCGACTGGAATTGATCGGCACATTCCAGGAATAGCACTGGATCAAACTCCGGAATGCGTATTCTTTCCATTATAAGTTTATGTTTAGAGAGGCGCGAAAAGAGAGAAGTTTGTTTCGAACCTGGGCAATCTTCTCATCCGTGCTGACTGACTTTTCCTGACCCATGCTAAAAATATTCGGAGTATATTGAGTGTGCAGGATGAACATATGATCCTCTCGTCTAAGAAAGAGTAGCCCCCTCTCGACATCCTGCCTGGAGCCATTGATCGCATAGGTTGAGCCTTTAGGAATAAGTATTACCATGAGAAAGAGCTTTTCCGGACCATTGTCAATTAACTCTCTATGTACCAGCCGAGTTCCCGGAACATTCTCTTTTAGTGGTTCCAGAAATTCAATTGCACCAAAAGCCATGAGTTGCTGTTCGATGGGCTTCTCATCAAGAATGGCTGCTTTTTCTGGATCCAGACGACCATAGTCGATTCTATAGAATTCCAGCATGTCATCATAGAAAGCAACAGAATGAGGTGTTTCATCGTATCGTCCGCCATAACCCACAGGAGCTGGTACAGAAAAAAGTCCTGAGTTCGGAGAATACCTCTGACCTTTTCGAATGGACCCTGATCCGGATGCGCAATGGAACAAAAACAAGCTGATGATTCCTGATATGATTATGCCTTTTCGATTCATTGATCTTTCTCCTTAAAGGTTTGATTGTGTTAAAGAGTGATGGTGAGCGAAGCGTAGCCCGCCTAAAAGAATTTCGGATTGTAATCCGGGATTTGGGCTGAACGGATAATCGTTATATTTGCCAGTAAGACCCGAATCCGGACCAGCAATGGATTATCGTGGTCGCATCCTTCAATCTCTGAGGGCGATCAAATCCTTTCTCTCATATTTATTGGGCCCGGGCAAGGATTTCTTGTATTTCCAGCATTTGATCGCATCAGCTTTGCTGGCCGACGGGTTGGCCTTGAAAAAATCTCAGGTG
>JBHIXQ010000345.1:0-3864 GCA_041984705.1 Leptonemataceae bacterium
CTTCCACTGAGGCTCAGTATCCAGGACTGCGCTCTTACGAAATATTTGCAGCCATCTAGCCAGCATTTACAGCTCCAGGTCGGGCTTTTGGCCAGGTATCGAACATCTCTCCAATTACATCGTACATGGAAGCGAAGGAATCTCGCATAAGAGGAATGATTACCGGAAGGACTGTGATCATCACAAGCAGGCCTACCATTATATTGATCTGGATACCCATGTTCATCAGGTTCAACTGAGGCGCAGCACGACCCATAATGCCCAGCATTACAGAACTGATAAATAATATGCCCATCATGGGAATGCCAATGCGAAGAGCGGTAAGAAACATGACCCCGAAGGATTCATCCATGTAATTGAGAAGTCCTCCACTGGTCTGGCCATCGATAATGATGGTAGGAACGGCCACGAAGGAATAAGCCACCGCACGAACCAGATGCAAATAAGCCGGAGCATAAACGCCGTCGATTTCGAAGGGAACTGCCAGAAAGAGCAATGTACCTATAAGGTTTTTCAGTGTGCCCATTACCGGGATGGAAACCTGGGCCTGCGGATCCAGCACTTCAGAGAAGGAAATACCCATTTGCAGAGAGAAGAACTCCCCCGCCAGCTGGAAGGCTGCAAACAATAGCTGAATCATGAATCCCATGATAGTGCCCATAAATACCTGGGACAGGATTTCCAGTATGAATGGGCCCATTGTATTGGGAGGTGCGTTCAAATGATTGGCTACAATGGGATAGAGAACAAAGGAAAGCATAAGCGCAAGTACCATCTGCGCACGATAACCCACAGCCTGGGAATTAAAGATAGGGGTTGTAAAGATCAACCCCGCTACCCTTGCCAGGATTAGAACGTAGTATAGTAGTCCTGTGGACAGTGCTTCCATTTTAAAAACGACGAATCAGCTCAAATACTCCTACAGTGTAATCCACGGTAGTATGGATGATATAGGCCGAAAAAACCATAATAGCCAGAAAGACTGCGATGAGCTTGGGCACAAACGTCAGGGTTTGCTCTTGAATGGATGTTGTGGTCTGAAGAATGGAGATCACCAGACCGGTAATCATACTCAGTATAAGCATAGGTCCGGCTGCTTTCATCACTACAATCAAAGCGTCGTGTATAAGTTTAATTGCATCTGTTTCGAGCATGATTTACTCCTTTTCGCTTTCGCCTCAGGCAGAATATGATAGCACCAGGTTATAGGTAATCAGATGCCAGCCATCTACCAGGATAAAAAGAATGATCTTGAACGGTAGAGAAATCATGGCCGGCGGCAACATGATCATCCCCATGGACATTAGAGTGGAAGCTACCACGAGATCGATGACTATGAATGGTACAAAAATGACGATGCCGATTATGAAGGCCTTTTTGATTTCTGAAAGCATGAAGGCCGGGATCAGGATATAGGTATCTATATCATCCACACTTTTGATGGCATTCCGGTCCTTTCCGGACATTTCCACGAACAGAGCGATTTCGCTGGCCCCATCCTTGCCGATCTGACGAATCATAAAGCTGCGAAAGGGCTTCACTCCTTCCTGCACAAATTCCGTGGTAGTCATTCCATCGCCGTTTAAATATGGATTCAGGGCTACCTTGTTGAACTCCTGAATGGTAGGGGCCATGATGAAGATTGTAAGAAAGATAGCCAGGCCAAACAGTACCTGGTTGGGAGGCATGTTCTGAAGCGAAAGAGCTCTTCGCACGAAATCGAATACAATGACTACCTTCGTAAAGCTGGTCATCATCATGATGATGGCTGGTGCCAGACTCAGAAAAGTCACCAGCATGATGAGCATTAAGGAAGTAGAAGCCTCTTCTCCGTTTCGGGCTGATCGAATTCCGTCGATGACAGGAAGTGAAATATCCGGAATGGCCTGGGCCATTAGAGAGCCCGGAAGAAGCAAAAAGACTGCTAGAACTAGATATTTATAACTGCGGCGCCGCATACATCACCCCTGTGGCAGGTGTGTAGCACAGGCCATCCCACGTACAAGCAAAAAAAATTATGTCGCATATTTCTGAGCGGCCGATACTCAAGGCGGCTCGGCACCCAACTCAAAGAGTTCCTGGCCGGCCTGAGAGGCTGTGGAATTCCGAAGACAGATTTCTCAGGGAGAGTCTTCTGCGGGTCGGGGCTTGCTAACAGCTCGCAGCCTGCGGTTTTGCTGCTTTAAGAGATCTTCCAGATCCTCTATGGGCACATCGTCATCCGGAGCTCGACCTTTCAGGATTGCCTGGAAATCAGTTCGGTTGCTTCGGCCTTCGTTTCGGGGCTTCCAGAGCCTGAAATCCGTGCTCTTGAGCAGTCCCTGAAGCCCGTTGAGAAAATTGTCCGCAGGCTCGGGCTTGTTCTCTTCCCAGAGACGAATGCGATCGGCCACAGTGGCATCTTCTACTGTTTGAATCAACCGCACGCCATGGTCGCTTACTCCCAGCACCATCAGCTGACCGGCCATATCTACGACCTGCATGTATTTCCCGGGCATAAGGCTAATAGAGGCCACTACTCGAAGCGGGCCGCCGGAGCTACTGGATACAATGCCTGATTTCTTTTTCATGAACCGTACAAGTCCATAGAACCCGCCGGCCATCAGACCCATAAAGAGTACAAATCGAATGAACAGTGAAAAGAAGGACGGTCCTTCCTCCTGGGCAAACATCCTGGATGCGGTGGGGCTATTTCCGGACTCCGACTCATTCTGGCTGGATTCCGGGCTGGAATCTCCCTTCTCCGCCGTTTCAGAGCCGGGATTGGAGAAACTGCGACCTTCTGGACTTCCCTCACCCCGAATACTTTCCATCCAGGCCCGGTCGATATCATCCATCCCTCCCGGATTGCCCGAATCGGATTCTTTGCCGCTCTTCTTGTTTTGCTTATTCTCGGATGAGGACTGCTCCTTTTTGACCTCGGAATCCTTTGGAGACTTCTTCTCTCCTTCCGCATGCACCGAAACGAAAGCGCAAAGAAATAATATCCCCAGGACTGCCAGTACCCGAAACGGGGAGCCCCACACTGTGGTATTATGTCGCATTATTTCGAAACATGTGAGCTAATTTCAGCCTGGCAATCCTTTTTTCATTGCCGGATTGTCCCCTACCGGGCAACTCAATGCATCATTACGGAGCTTTCCCCTGGAAGCTCTCCATGGAGTGAATTATGCCCATCAAAGCTCTTCGAATTATCACAGGTCTTTTCTTTCTGGTCCTGGGTATCCTGGGAGTCCTGCGTTCCGTTGAAGAAGGAATCTTCAGCCTTAATAACAGCAACATCCTGCTGGAACAATTGTTTGGAGTAATAGAGATTATCTGTGGAGTAATCCTTCTGGCAGCTCTTTTTACCCATGCCAGTCGAAAGACCCTGTACCGTGCAGCCATGGTGGTCTTTGTATTCTGGGTCATTCGAATTGTGCTTGCGAACTTCATATTCAGCGCTCCAATCCTGGCTCTGGCCAGCGGCGCCTTCTGGATATGGCTTCTTCAATTGCTGGCCCAGATTCAGATCGCCATCAGCGTCTGGGTTTTGACCAGAGCCTACGACTGAGGGGGCATCAGACAGGTTTCGCAATTTGCGGACCATCCACTGGGGTCCTGGAGGATGGTCCGGACCTGGTTTCAGCCGGGTACGGTTGGCCTTCCGTTCAGACCTGGGCGGCCCGGTGTGGCCAGTGCATGGCCGGGGCCCTGGACGGTGATATCTGTGCAAAGCGCTGGCCTGAAGCTGAAACCTCTAGCTAAAGTCCAAACGATTGTAAATGCAAAAACCTCTTAAAGGCCGTATGAGTAAGTTAAAGAAAACACTGCTTATAGCATCAGCTGCTTTTCTGGCAATTCTGGTAATTGCCTTTGCACTTC
>JBHIXQ010000346.1:0-3862 GCA_041984705.1 Leptonemataceae bacterium
ACGATTTCGATTGATGGGGCTTTCCCTGGAATCTGGCTCCCCTTCCCTGGTGGCGGGTAACCGATTTCCCGCATTTCTGGAAGGAGACTGTCTGTACCTCTCCTATTTGATGGTCCAACCTGCTGGCTGGCATCCAGAAGAAGATTGGAATACGTCGGATAAGCTCTACAACGGACCGGATTCTGTACCCTTTCATTTGAATCGTGCTTACAGAATCCTGGCTCGCCTTAAGGCCGGCGGGCTCTTGAATCAAACCTGGCAGGAAGCCCTGCTGTTTTCCGGCAACCGACGCTGGGAAGGATATCTAGTTCAGGACAGCCCGGTAAGGCTTCTGGATCTAAGTTACGCCGGACCTTCCTTTCAAGCTACCTTTCGTGACCATGACTTTATTTCGGGCAGAATGTTCAGGCCGGCTCCAAGCCATTATTCCATGACTCCGGTCTCCTCCACGGAATTTCCGCATCTTCCCTTTGAGCGCAAGTCCGTGAATCTGTTTTTCGTAGATGCCAGCCTTAGAATTCATATCTATCGTTCCACGCTAATGGATCCTGTAAATCACAGGTTGCATTTAAAAGCCCGGAAGTTACCCTATCATGGAACGGGCCTGCAACGAATTCTAGATATCCCGGAAACCAGCCTGGATCTGCCGGAACCGGGTTTGTGGGTTTATGGCAGTTCCGCTGTGCTGGAACTGGAACGGGTGGAAACGGTGGATATTCTGGACTGCGATTATCGAAATTCAGTTCAAATTCGGTTGAAATCAGGCCCGCCTGCCAGGCCCATTGTGTATGGCAGGAATTGAAGATGGCATTGGAGCATTCTTTAAAGGTGCAGTAAGAATAGGTCAAACCGCTCTGGCAATTGGTCAGGGAGGCTGGGACTGGTTAACCGCTGAAAATGCACCTGCGCCCAGGGTGTTACGACAGACTTTCGAACGACTGGGTACCACCTACATCAAACTGGGGCAATTTATTGCCAGCGCTCCCTCGGTATTTCCTCCGGAGTATGTTACCGAGTTTCAGAAATGTCTGGATAAAACAGATCCCATTCCTTTCGCACAGATTGAGAAGGTTTTGCGCAAGGAGCTGGGAAAGGATCCTTACGAAATATTCCACTCCATAAATCCCGAGCCACTGGCCAGTGCATCCATCGCCCAGGTGCATGCTGCAGAACTGAAAGATGGAAGAGATGTAGTCATCAAGGTACAGAAGCCGGGAGTAGATGACATCATTCTCACTGATCTAAACTTTCTCTTCCTCTGGGCTCAGGTACTGGAATGGCTGGCGCCGGATTTTTCCAGGACTTCCATGAAGCATATCGTGCAGGATATGCAGAAGATCATGATGGAAGAATGCGATTTCATTCACGAATCCAGAAACATTCAGGAATTTGACAAATTCCTACAGAAGACCGGGAACGATCGAGTGATCGTTCCTAAAGTCCATACGAAATATACCACGGCAAGAGTACTGACCATGGATCGGCTGTACGGTGTGCCCTTAACCGACCTGGATAGCATTCGCAAGTATTCCAGGGATCCAGAAGAAACCCTGATTCTAGCTCTTAATACCTGGTTTATGAGTCTTATGGCCTGCGATTTCTTCCATGCAGATGTTCATGCAGGAAACCTTATGGTTCTGGAAGATGGACGCATCGCCTTTATAGATTTTGGCATTGTTGGCAGAATCTCAAAAAAAACCTGGGGAGGCATTCAGGGTCTGATGGAGTCCATGGAGACCAGAAACTTTGACAACATGGCCTCCTCGCTCATTGACATTGGAGCCACAGACGGTCCTGTAAATCGAAAGAGCTTCGCAGCAGATCTGGAAAAGGTATTCGCAGGAATGGAAAACCTGGAACGTATGGCCCAGACTTCCAGAGAAGTGGATGAACAGGAGATGAACAGACTGCTCATCGATATCGCCGAGGCCGGACAGAAAAATGGCATTCGGTTCCCCAGGGAATTCGCATTGTTAATCAAACAGTTTCTCTATTTTGACAGATATATTCGCATACTGGCCCCGGAATTAAGGATGTTTGAAGATCAAAGAATTGTCCGTAGCCAGCAGGATTTGCCGGGATTACCATCCACTCCCAGAAAGAAAAAGAAGAAAAAATAGCTTCACCGGACCTGCTCCAATGAAGCCGTCTCGAATAAAATCTCTCTAAAAATCTCTCTAATGAAGATTTCTCTGTAGATAGGCCGCCAGAGCCTTGAGAGCTCTTCCTCTGTGACTGAGCGCGGCTTTCCTGTCCGGGCTCATACTGGCGAAATATTCGCCGGTGGAATTTTCAATGAATACCGGATCATACCCGAAGCCACCATCCCCGGAGGAAGATAAACCAATATGCCCATCCACCCTGCCTTCGAAATACAGGGGAGCCTGACCGGGATAACCCACCAGGCAGAGAACGCAGGCGAAGTGTGCTTTTCTTTGTTCCGGCTCCGGGTAGGGTTCCAGATTCTTCAATAGAAGTTCGTTTCGTTGCGCATCATCCAGACCCGGTCCACCATACCTTGCACTGTAGACCCCTGGCTCTCCGTTTAATGCATCCACACAGATTCCGGAATCGTCGGAAATACAGGGTATTCCGCAGGCTCGAAAAAAACCCATGGCTTTGATCAGAGCATTTTCTGCAAAAGTGGCTCCGGTTTCTTCCAGGCTGATGGGCTTATTTTCCGCATCTCTTAAATCATCCGGGTTCAGCTCAAGATCTGCCGGAGAAAGTACCTGCACAGGAAGGCTATAGGCATCGAGAATGGCGCGAAGCTCACTTAGCTTCTTCGCATTACCGCTGGCCAGTAGTATCTTGATCATTACGAAGTAATCTTACGATCTATTCGATTCAAGCATCCGGAACGAGGCCATCGAAGCTCTTGACCGCGGCAGGTAGATCGTCGTAGAAATGAAATACCCGGTCCAGAAGTGTAATTCTAAACACCCGAAGCACGTCCCCCTCCTGAAGAACGATGCGAATGTCTCCTTCCCTGCGCCGGATCTTACGCTTGGAAGCGATCAGCACTCCCAGCGCGCTGGAACATATGTATCGCAAGGAGGTGAAGTTCAGCACTACGAATCGAGCGCCATCATTGAGCACTCGCTCAATGCCTTCCTCAAAAGCCGGGGTATCTCCGTGCTGAATGCTACCGGAAATCTCCAGGACAAAAACGTTTCCTTCCTGTGTTTTCTTGATTGGGTCCATATCAATCGGCCATGAAAAGACTAAGAACGAAAACCTTTGCTTCGCACTTTCTCTTCAAGATTCTGGAGGCTTCCAGGGCAGTGGCTCCTGTGGTGAAGACATCCTCCAGTAATACATAGTAGAATGCTGGTCTATACTCCACTGTCAACTGTATCGAGTCTTTCACCTGGAAAAATCTGTCACGCCTTCCGTATCCACTCTGTTTGCGGCTTCCCTTCTTTTCCAGCATGCGTCTGAGTGGAAGATTGGCCGATTGCAGAGCCATGCCTACATCCTTCACCGGCTGGTAATTTCGAATATTCTCCGCCGAATTTCCGCTACCGATGTAGATCAAATAACCGGGCTTTTGTATTATGTCTTGCTCGATCTGCAATCGATGCAATCGGCTCTGTAGAAATGGTAAAAACCAGAGAAAGGCTCTGCGCTGATTCTCAAATTTCCATTCACCTAAAACCCTTTTGCATTCTGTATTCAGGCCGAAGGTAGATATATGGCGGTCAAAGAGCACATTCCTTTCCTCACAGAAATGACATCGACCGGCCTGCAGCCTTGCCAGACAACGATGGCAGCGCCCGCATGGATCAAGCGGGCGAGGAGCACATTTCTGGCAAAAGCTTCCATCCACGTTCTCCATTCCACAGGCAGGACAGGATAAAGG
>JBHIXQ010000347.1:0-3859 GCA_041984705.1 Leptonemataceae bacterium
TCTGCCGAAAGTTCCGGCTTGATCCGATGAACAAAGTACATGTCCAGTTCGCCTTTGCCCTTTGCCTGAACCTTTCCGCGATACTCGCATTCGAACAGATCTTTTACCAGTTCATAGGTGGCTCCGGAAATATTAACCATTCCTGGAGCGCCGGATGATTCCATCCGACTGGCCACATTTACAGTGTCTCCCCATATATCGTAGGCGAACTTATTCTGGCCAATAACCCCGGCTGTCACCGGTCCTGAGTGAATCCCAATGCGAATCTGCCAGAAGTCAAAACCCAGCTGGCCTTTGACCTCTGCCATCTGCACCATGAACCTGCGAAATTCAAGAGCTGTAAGGCAGGCATCGATGGCATGTCCATCATCCGGCACCGGCAACCCACCCGCGCACATGTAGGCATCGCCGATGGTCTTCAGTTTTTCCATGTTATTTCTGCGCGAAACCTCGTCGAACTGCGAAAAGCAGCCGTCCAGTTCCTGGATAAGCTCGGCAGGACTCATTTTGGAAGCCGCGGTGGTAAATCCTACAAAGTCTGTAAAGAGCACGGAAACCGAATCGTAATACACCGGCTCAACTCGGCCGGATTCCTTGAGTTCTCGGGCAACACGAGTAGGCAGTACGTTTTCTAATAGAGCATCGGATTCCGCTCGGGCTACTTCTGCCTCTTCTTTGGAGGCCACGGCCTCTTCGCGAGCCTCTTGCGTGGCCTGCAGCAGGGCCGTAGTTCGCACGGCACCGGCGATCTGATCGCACAGTCGCTCGATGGAGGTGATGTCTGCGGGCGTCAGTACACGAGTGGGATCCGCCACCATAATGGCCACAGTCTGTTCCTGCACAACCAGTGGGACCTGCAGAATGGAACCCGGATTTAGCGTATTTACAATCTCCAGATCTTTACCCGCCAGTGTTCTGGGAATCTGCTTAATGTAGAAAGACTTCTGCCTTCTGTAAGTAGAAGACATGGTTCCCGGATCCTTCTTTATATTGATGCGAAACTGCTCCAGCCATTGCTGCCGCTGCTCTGTGGTAAGATATCCTCTGGCAGCAACAGGTGCCAGTTCATGGCTTTCATTTTCTACGACGAACAGAGCCTGTTTCTGGATTCCATATTGCTTTTCTAGATGGTCGAATAGTCTGGCGCATAGACTCTGTAGATTCGAAGTTTCGTTGGCCTGTTTCGCAAGTGCAGATAGTGTTTCTGTCTCTTCGCTGGCCGCTTCCGCCTGGAGTCTGGCGAGGTCGGCTTCCTCTCTGGCTTCCTGAGTGGCCTGTAGCAGGGCCATGACTCGCACGGCCCCTGCGATTTGTTGACAGTACCTTTCAGCCGACTTGATCTCTTCCCGGGACAGTGGACGGGTAGGGCCGCAGGCGAATATGGCTACTACCCGATCCGTGACTATCAGCGGAATCTGCAGAACAGCATTGATTCCCAGTTCCCTTACTATGTAAAGGTCTGGCTCGGCCGCTCCCTGCAGGGGTAATCGTGGAAGGTAAGTGGTTTTCCTTCTTTGCCAGGTCTTGAAGAGTGTGCCACCATCCGGTTCAAGGGGAACGCGAAAGCTCTGATCCCACTGCTTGCCTGTATTTTTGTCCAGGTGAACTGGTATCAGCTGGCTTTCAGTATCATCCACCAGGAATAGACCCTGATTATCCAGACCCAGGCTATCGCGCAGCACATCGAATACTCCCTGGCTCAATGTGGTGAGATCAGTGGTTTCATTTGCCTGCCTGGAAAGTCGGGCCAGGGCCTCGGTTTCTTCTCGAGCCGCTTCTGCCTGCTGCTGTGCTCTTCTGGATGTGTCGAGGAGTGCTGTGGCCCGAACGGCCCCGGCAACCTGGTTGCAGTATCTCTCCACGGTCTTGATTTCCTCTCTGGAAAGCCTCAGGGTTCTTCTGGGGCCGCAGACGAAGAAACCGATTACTTCGTCGTTAATGATTAAAGGTACCTGCAACACGGATGTGAGTTTAAGCTTTTCAACAATCAATAGATCGCCCGGGGAGGAGAATCCCTCAACAAATCGAGGGATATAGGTGGTTTTCTTTTTCTGATAGGTTCGGTACAGAGTACCCAGTTCTGGCTCCAGCTTGAGTCGCACTGTTTTAAGCCAGTCTTCCGCTTCCCCCAGTTGATACTGCGTCTCCCAGGCAGCGCTATAGACTTCGGATGAATCTTGATCCACAACAAAGAGACAGAAATGATCAAGTCCCATAGAAAGTCTCAGATGATCAAAGAGGGTCTGACTTACATCCTTGAGGTCTTCGCTTTCATTGGCGGTTCTGGCCAGGTTTGCCAGGATATCGGTTTCTTTTCTCGCTTCTTCGGCTCGTTTGCTTTGCTCTTTTACATCCCGAATCAATCCGTTCATACGGATGATTCCGGAAAGACTCTCGCTTAGAATGGAAAGCTGGCTTAGTTGTTCCTTGCTGAAGGTTACCCTTTCTCTCGTGGTTAAATTCAGAAGCGCTGCCATTTTATCCCCATCCATCAGGGGAAACATGAGCATCTCATCCAGGTCGTATTTTTCTATTACGAATCTCTCAATTTCCGGGATGCCACGAGCTTTCAGACGAGAATTCTTGAAATAGGTATATTTGGGACTGCGATGATAGGCAAATGCGAAAGCTCCATTGGCCCCTTCACCAAAGGGTACTGGATTTTCTTCAATGTATCGACGATCTTCATCCGAGAAGCCTTCGGGGAAGCGAACCGAGAGAGGGTGCATTACCTGCGCTTCGTGATCCACCGAGTACAGCGAATACAGCGATATATTATAGGTTTCGCTCAGGTATTCCAGAACATGATCCATGATCTCGTCCAGATCCTCGATGGGTGCAATGCGTTTTAGCAGAAGATTCAGACCTTCGGTCTCTTTCTGTAGTCTGCGCGCGGTGTTCTTTTCCTCTTCTACCTGATCCAGCAGGCGCTTCCCGTGAATGGCACCTGCAACCTGCGCTGTCAGTCGTTCCAGGAAGCTCTTCTGTCTGGCTGAAAGCGTATCCCTTTCCGGCCCGGCGAAAGCCAGTACACCCAGCACCTGCCCGTGCACTACCACCGGCACATCCATGCACCAGTCAAATCCCAGATACTCATGAATGGCCCGATCTATATCAGACAGCCTTCGCTGCATGCTCGGGGATATCCGCGGAAAGTAGATGGATTTTCCATGAGTGAATGCATGGTACAGGCTGCCTGTTTCGGGCTTCAGAGGAGGATTATGGAGGATTTCGGGTAAATTCTTCGGGTCATCCCTTCTGCCACTGCGAACCACCGCTTCCAGAGAGAGGGACTTCCTGTCCGGATTTAGCATGACCAGGCCCAGGGTATCTGCGCCGCACTTTTCGCTAGAGTATTTGACGGCCACCTCGATGATCTCGGAAATACTGGGTTCTTCGTTCGCACGTCTGGCTACCTCGGCCAGAGCTTCGCTATCGGCCCTTTCGTCTCGAACCTCGGCGAGTAACTGTTTGCTCTGGATAGCTCCGGCAACCTGTGCGGTCATTCTTTCCAGAAGAAGTCTATCTCTTACACCGGGACGGTGGCCCGTCTGACCTACGAAATTTATAACACCAAGGACAGATCCCTCCATATTCAGAGGTAGGTGCAGTAACCAATCGAATTCGAAATACTGATGAATCTTCTTATCGATGGGCGATTCATTGAGGAATGAATCTTTAATGTAGGGTAGAAACATCTTGCGATTTCTTTCTACAACAGAAACGACACTCCCACCTTTCTTACCGGCCGGTAATGCGCGAATTTCTTCTGGGGCATCGTTTAGATCTACAATCTCTCCAGAATGCAGCACCGAATGAAGCCTTACATGGCCTGTTTCTTGATCAAGAAGCCACAGTC
>JBHIXQ010000348.1:0-3557 GCA_041984705.1 Leptonemataceae bacterium
CCCATCTCGCATTACAACTATGGCGCCTACGGTGTTCCCCTTTCCATCCAGATCTGCAACGCCCCTGCGAATGTTTGGCCCAAACTGCACATTGGCCACATTTCGCAATAGCACAGGATCTCCGGTGGCCGGATCGATCTTAAGTACGATGGATTCCAGGTCCCTGAGATCGCGGATGTATCCTCGTCCTCGCACCATATATTCCCGGCCTGCGAATTCCATGATTCGCCCGCCGGATTCCATGTTGGATTCGCGAATTGCCTGTACCACGCGATCCAGAGAAATGTCCAGAGACTGAAGCTTCGTGGGATCGATCATTACCTGGTACTGCTTTTCCACACCTCCTACAGAAGCTACTTCCGAAACTCCATCCACAGCCTGGATTTGATATTTCAAATTCCAATCTTGATAGCTTCTTAGATCGGCCAGACTACTGTTTCCTGTTTCATCGGTCAGGGCATATTGATAGACCCAGCCAAGGGCACTTGCATCCGGACCCAGTTCCACGGACACTCCATCCGGCAGATTGGGCTGAACCTGGGAAAGATATTCCAGAACTCGAGAACGGGCCCAGTACAGATCCGTGCCGTCTTCGAAAATGACGTAAATGAAAGAATTTCCGTAATCAGACACGCCCCGAATGGTTTTCACCTTTGGCGCTCCGAGCATGGCCGACACGATAGGATAAGTAACCTGGTCTTCAATAATACCAGGGCTTTGATTCCATTTCGCATAGACGATGACCTGAGTATCGCTCAGATCGGGAAGGGCATCCACCGGGATGTTACGAATGGCCCAGTAAGAGGCCCCCATCATGATGGCCACCGCAGCCATCATCGCATATTTATGACGAGCGGAGAACTCGATGATTCGATCAATCATTGATGCCCTCCGAATTCTTTGAAGGTTTCATCTTCTGAGGATTGGATGTTCCGTCTGATGGACTTGAGTCTTTGGAGTCAGTATGCCCATCATGGGAGCTCTCGCTTCCCGATCCATGATCGTGCCCAAATTGACGAAAAGAGGATTTAAGCTGTGCTTCCGAATCTATGAGGAAAGTTCCGTTATCTACGACTCGCTCCCCTTCTTCCAGGCCCTCCAGTATAACAACACCCTGATCCAGTTCCGGACCGACCTCAACATGCCGTACCTGAAGTTTGCCTTCTCCTTTATCCACAAAGACATAGCGACTCTGGCCATTGTCTACGATGGAAGATCTGGGAACGATGAGCGACTCTCCCAGAGGAACAGAAATATCCACATGCACAAAAGAATCCGGCCGAATTTCGCCACCTGCATTTCGCACAAGGATACGAGCATCGATGGTTCTTGTTGTTGAACCTACAACCGGAGAAAGCGAAATAACTTCTCCGCGAAATCCTTCGCTTCTGGTTCCCGGAATGTGCACCCGGGCTGTAAGACCGGGAGTAACAGATCCTACATCGGATTCGTAGAGAGTGGCATATACCCACACTGGTCCGCCGTCTCTGGGATTGTACAGACTTTCGTAGGCAGCGCGATACCGGGTAATGTTGGCAATTTCTCTTCCGCCCATTCCCAGAAGCTTGAGCCTGGAAATGGCGGCTTCCCGAAGCGATGGGTCACGATAAACCATCAGATACTCTTTCACAGCCACACCCAGCTCTGGATCAAAAGCCCCGCGTCCGGTTGTTTCTATGTGAAAGCTGGCATCGATCTTTCTTACAGTGCTGTAGGATACGCCGATCAGTTGCTGTCTTTCGGTGCTTACATTAACCAGAGGGCCATCGGACTCAGAGGACTCCATCTCCATAGACTTCTCGCCGTCTTTCGCTTCACCATCTTTCGAGTGATCATGGCCCTCCAGCATCACAGGCACAAGGTCCATGTTGCAGATAGGGCATTTGCCGGGCCGGCTTTCATTGATTTGCGGATGCATGGGGCAGGTATAATGCGAAATTCCCTGTTCTGCGAGCTGCTCTCGCTCAGATTTTCCGCAGTTCGCCACGAAGGCTGCCAGTACTGTCATAGAGATCAAAACTATCCAGAGCCTTCGCCCGCGCGCCCTGCTTGCCACGGACAGAGTCCGGTTCGCGACGGCCCTATCCCTGAACCGATTTGATCTGGAAGCGCCAATTCTGGACACCCAGGCAAACAGGGATAATGCCTGATTCGCCTGGCTGATTATTAGTGATTTTCTTGAATTATTCATCTTGCTTCTCCTCTGCCATCAGCAGCAGGGTATTGGTAAGTTCGCTTCGGGCTACAATCCACATGGCGATCTGTTCTTCCAGGGCCAGCTTCTGCAGATTGACGTTGTAGTAAGCATTCCAGGCCTGAATGACGCTTGTGAAGTCCGCCGATCCACCTTGATAGGATAGCACCGACGATCTTCGCGCAGTCCATGAGTTGGGCACCAGGCGATTGGTGTAGATTGCCTGACGAGTTCTTCCTTTGCGAATTCTCTCATCCAGACTGGCGATCTTTGCCTGAATCTGTCTTTTTACATCCAGTTGTTCCTGTTCGGCAGCTTTGCGATCTTTGTCTGCCGCTTCCAGGTTCTTATGATTGGAAAGTCCCGACCAGAGGGGTACACGAATCTGTAGGCCCAGTTTATAGGTGGTCTGTTTTCCGGTGCCGGAAGGGTAGATTAGATTTCTGTCTTCTTTGCCATAGGCGGCGAAGACGCCCAGGTCCGGGGCGTAGTCCAGATTGGCCAGGGTCTTTCTGGATTCCGCCTCCTGTTGCATGGAGCGAACCCGGGCCAGAATAGGCAGATTCTCGATGTCAAAAGATCGATTCTGCAAATCCCGTAGATATTGCTGAAACGGCTCCTTCTTCAATAGGAATGCTTCAATAAATTGCTCCGACTCCTGTTCGCCTCTGGAGGCCGGGGTCGGATCTCTGCGAAAGTATTGTAATTCATCGCGGATAGATTCCAGTTCACCCAGAAGCATCTCGGCTCTTTCGCGAAAGGTATCTGCCTGCACACGGGCCAGAGACACATCGGAAAGGCTTCCTTTCCCGGCACCATACCGGGCTCGCGCAATACCCTCCAGAGCTGCCGCAGCCCCGGCCAGCTCCCGGGTAAATCGAAGGCTTTCCTCGACGCGATGATATCGAGCCAGCAGGCCCAGAAGTTCGCCGATGGTTCTGTTTCGGTTCATCAGAAACTCGAACCCTTTTTGGTCTGCCTGGTATTCCTGAACGTTAGATTTGGCTGTGAGCTTTCCCGGGAAGGGAATGGGTTGCGTTACCTGAACCTCATAGCTACTGGCATCCTTCCTATTGTAATTCGTGGGATAGGCGGCTCGCTCCTCCTGGCTGCCGGAGCCGCGCGTTATGCGAATTTCCGGATCCGGATAAGTAAAATCCGAGTATGTAGCTCTCGCTTCCTGTGCAGAGTACCGAAGCTCTTCTTTTATGATTCCTGGATGGTTCTTCACCTGCATCCATAGCTTTCGCTCAAATTCAGAAACTTCGGTGGATACATTCAGATCCGGATTCGCACTTTCCAGGGATTCCTCGTTTCGGGATACAGCCTCCGGCGAATCGGCCTGAACGGACGCATTTGCGAA
>JBHIXQ010000348.1:3567-3844 GCA_041984705.1 Leptonemataceae bacterium
CCGCGATGCCGGTTGAAATCCTTCGAAACAGATTTCACCTGCGTTTTTTTCTATGTGGTTCCGCGCCGTTGGAGCGGAACGGTATTGTTTGTACATTATAAGACTCCTGCCTGAGATTATGGATCGGGCAGGGTTCTTAATTCAGGAATTGCTGGATCTGGACATGGAGACGCACCGAATCCGGCGGTCTCATCTTTTCGATGGTAACGTTAGAAATTAGAACAGGACGAAGTCCTCTATAAAGAGTGGGCAGCGGAAGAAATTCCGCCAGAATTAC
>JBHIXQ010000349.1:0-3842 GCA_041984705.1 Leptonemataceae bacterium
AAACGAAACCTTAATTCTTCAGAGTGGATCCGTTCTGGCTGTCCCTGATTTCAGAGATCTGGATTATTACAATCAATCAACGGGCGCAAAAATAGAACTGGAACTGGGACAGAGCCCGGATTCTACAATGACCAGCGTGGTCCCCGGGGAATTCGAAACAGGCCCATGGATCGAAGAAGAATCCAGGTGGACCGTCGACTCCAACAAACTGGCGGAAGCAAAGTCCAACTTGATCTCGAAGCTTGAAGCTATTCGGCAATTCAAGGAATTCACTTACCGCTCCACGGTCACCGTCCACTCGATAGACTGGGATTCCGGAGAGAAATACCTTCGAAACCTTGAAAGGGCCATCTCATTGTACTCCACCCACCCGGTTTCCGCGTGGTTGGATAGTAGCAACAACCCGCACCCGGTGCCGGGCGTAGCCTACCTCGAGGCAATCCGGGATGCAGTCGACCTCGATACCTTTCAGGCCGGACAGACTCTATACAGTGTGAAATGGACAAAGCGAGTTGAAGTCAACTCGCTGGGACCGGAAGGCGTGAAGAACTACGACCCGGAATCCGGATGGCCCTGGTAAGGTGCTTCAGCCCCATTCCCCTTCCGGGGGATTGTCTTCCTGGGAAGGATCGTAGTCTTCGAAATCGAATTCCTGTTGCTCCGGGGCTTCTGGAGGCATCCCCATATCCCCCTCGCCACCACCGGCAAGATTCTGCACAAGCTGAGCTCCAGATTGACTCCAGTTTGTATCCAATACGAAGGCCCCGGCGTACTTCACCTGCTCGAAGTCTTCATCGGAAAGGTCATAGATTTTCCGGAGTGCCTCTCCCACAGTCGGCATATCCCTTCGGCTCCGCACTTCATCCATGAGCTCAATGGACTTAACCAGCTTCTCGTCCCTCTCCAGGCGCTTATCTTCATCCTCCTTCTCAACTCCATTGAAGACGAAAACCAGTGGTTCGTACCTGTCCACAGTCTCCTTTATATCGTTGCATACGTCTGCAAAATAGGATAGCATCGACTTCTTTGCCCTGGTCATTGCGGCATCTATCCGCCCATCCATAGATCCTTCAGACAGTCCCTGGCTACCCATCAAACGCAGGCCGAGCTCCGCTTGGTCCATTCCATGGGCGGCCAGGGTAAAGGTCGTGACCCATTGCATCAGCTTTTCGAATGCCATGTCGCTCAGT
This sequence comes from Leptonemataceae bacterium, assembly GCA_041984705.1. GTDB lineage: Bacteria > Spirochaetota > Leptospiria > Leptospirales > Leptonemataceae > UBA3465. The sequence goes on from JBHIXQ010000349.1 coordinate 1,191, forward strand.
GTATTGAGGTTGGTGAACTTGAGATCCTGGGCCTCGGACGTAATCAAGGGGATCCGGTGATTGTTATTGTTCCCCGAGAACATGTTCTCCCATTGCACCTGGAGATCATCCAAGACTTCCTGAGGCATATTCCCAGGAAGGTAGAGAAACCCTGGAGGCGGATTATTGGAGAACCGATCCCGATTAAACTTCAGGGCATTCATTGTGGCGATGATTTCCATCACGGAAACCTCTGCAGGAGAGAGCCCCGAGTTTCGGTACCGAACATCGCTCAACTCATTCTGGTGGCGCACAATGATCTCTTCATCTGTAAAGGTTTCGACCACTGTACTATTCACGATCTGCACCCAGCGGATCCGTGGGTCATTCTTGTATCCGGACTCAATTGTGGGGTAGATAGTTGCGGGATCCAGATACTTGACTTCGACAACCTGACCCCTCCGATTCCGGACCAGATAGAAAGCCACACTGTCGATGGCTAAAGTATCCCGGATCATGAATTGGAATACTGCATGGAAACGATCCCGGTTCTGCCAGCCCTCCACCTTGTCGCCCATGAACTCAAAGAATTTCCTGGCATCCCGGATTAGCTCCTTGTCCCCATCCCCCGGGGATTTGTCCGGATCTTCCAGATCGAAATCGAACCCCTCCTTCTCTCGGAACGGCCGACCAAATTGACCAAGATCATCGATTCTGACTTTGTGGATGGCACCGACCAGAGTATTGGAATAGGATAGTTTCCGGAGGTCATTGAAAGAGGGGCGGTCAGGATTGCGGAGCCGGATTCCCTGGTTGATCAGGCTTTGCTCTTCGGATGTAAAGACCGGCTTTTTCTCTTCCTGTTCTCTCGCTTGAACGCCGTGGAACATGGACTTCGCCAGCGCGTACATCCTGGAGTCCTTGAATTCCCGGATATCCTCCCGGGCGCGCTGTGCCTGCGACTGTCGATTCCGGGCAGCCCGGAGTCTCTTCTGGAGGTTCTTTTCGTAGTTCGGGCCTCTGGGTCGACCGGGCTTTCCGTTTGCCATGGCTCGAACAGTAGCAGAATGCAGGGCATCGGAGAAGCAACGGGGGGGTTTTTACCGGGTTTTTCCAGGTTTTTTCCGGGGAAAAATATCTGAAAAATCTGACCGATTGCCCTTGGACTGCTATGGTCCGGTCATGCGCAAGACCCTACCCAATATCGCAGACATTGAGCGGAAATCATTGGAGAACCACTTCTCCCTGCCCCCGGGGGATACCCTGTTTCAGGATTCAAAGAAAGTATTCATTGTCACCGCTATCGAAGCGGGGGCCGGGTGGACACTTACTTATGACTGCATCAGCGGGAAAAGTGGAACTCGTTCCGGTAGCGGAAATCGGGAGTTTCACCACCCGGTCACCGCCGCGCATTTTACCGACACAACTGGTGTAGATAGAATTGTTGGATTCTATCTGGGCTGAAGCCGGAAATGGGTCATTCAGAAGGTTCGGAAAGCACGGCAACCTCATGGACCATAAAAAAAGGATCTGCATCCGTACTCCCGGCGATCGGGACAGGAACCATCTTAATGTGGCCGCATGCGCGAATCGGTGTATCTTCTTTCAGAGATAGCAGCTCGCTGGCAAGCTTCGATTTCTTGGCCATAGCATATTGGAAGTATTCTCCCTTTGAATCGTCCATGGTAAAGCCTATCATCTTATCCTCAATATCATAGAGTCTTACATGGGCTTGAAATACCTTAGAAAACTGGCCTTTCATACATACCTTTTCCCCGGCCCTTTGGGCCGCGAAGACCTCGAACTCCTTCGCCGTTATCAATGAAGGCTCCCCTGTTACGGACAGGATCGGGGACATGAAAACTAAAACCAGAATCATCTGTTTCATTGATCTATTCACCTCCAAAAATTTGGACTGAAGCCTATGGACCGATAGCAAGATGTCAATTAAGTCCTGATACATGGCTAACTGGCAGGGAGAGTTCAACGATCAGTCCCAGGACTATGAGTACCGAGACCTCGGAATGCGCCTGTCACCGGGAGAGGATCCCCCTGCCCGCTGGGGCTGCCTCCTGCATCCCGACGAACTTCGCAGAGTTATTTTCGTTGGGAACAGCCTGCTCGTAACTGTAAACGGGGAACAGCTCACCAACTACCAGCTGAAGAACTGGCTGGATCATAATGTCCGGGTTCTCCAGGAAAGACTCCAGTTCGATATCTACCCACGACTCTGGAGATCCAGGCCGGTCCGCAACAGCAACCATCGGGAGATCGAGCCCTATGCCGAGTGGGACGATTTCTATATGTTCGACGGCAACCAGCATGATAAGAACTTCTTTGTGAAGCTCCGCCGCCGCCCCCTGGCAAGGCTTCACAACTGGGAAGTGAAGAGTCCTTTCACCGGAGAAACGCTGATTAATCTGACAGATTATGCTCTAATCAATTACCGCCGGGGAACCATGCGGGCCGCTCTCTTTAATACCGGATCCTATGCCGGATACAGCGGGATGCCAATTGCTCAATGGCGGTTCGGTACCGGACGGCATGCAGCCGCCCATTTCATCGATTACACAACGGGCTATGACCACGCGGATCGGGTTCCCCGAGAGCTCAAAGAGGTGCTGATCAATCGTATGACCATCGATGTAATGAGCGCCTACGGGGATGGGATCG
>JBHIXQ010000350.1:0-3842 GCA_041984705.1 Leptonemataceae bacterium
AGGTACTCAGAAATCTCCGGACTACCCAGTAGTCCTAGGTGTCCTGTGGTCATAAATGCATGGTATTCGATAGTAGGCGTTCGGTTCTTTCGCTTCCAGGAGAAGGAGAACCTCGAGGCAGTCTTCGTCGCTTTCTGATTGAATTCTACGAACTCTTTTCCCAGGGCGCTCCTGGTTCCCACAAGACCGTCTCCAAAATACATTGCAACAGGAGTCAGAACGGTTTCGGATACACTTCCCAGCAGTAGATGATAATGCACACCTGGCAGAGGCGGAACTTCTGTCTTTTTTACGTTCATCAGTTTGTTTGCATCTTCATGTTTCCAGTCCTCGGTCATAAACCCCCAGCGTAGATCCTTGATTCCATTGCTTCTTTCATCGGCTATGCGACCAATAATCCGGGTAGGGTAATTCCAGATAGTTTTAAGAACAAAGGTAGCTACATGACCAAACCGCTCCAGGAATGAGCCATCGTTGGGTGCACCAATGAGGATAACATCGCTCAAACGAGATAGCCATTTGCTTTTTCGCCTGGCTCCGTAATACCCGGCACTTCGAACAACCAGGCCTCCCATGGAATGGCCTACCAGGATGAGCCGTTTGATTTCCCCGGAACTAACTTTCATTAATTCATCCAGCAATCGATCCAGCTCCTGACCATTTTCCGATATATGCTTTCCTGTGTTGTATCTAAGATATAGAACCCCGGCATTGCACTGTCTGGATAGCTCCGGACCGTATCCGGTTTTTCCCGGCATGGCCGCTTGCCAGGGAATTTCATCCGCCATCAACCCATGAACGAAAAGTACACAGGTGCCAGCTTTGCCATCCAATCTGTCCTTTTCGCTTCGCCATACATCTGCCGGTTTCGCATCGGCCCCGTTCAAGCGAAAACTCATAGAAATAGCCGCAGGATCGTTAAACTCGGCGAGCCGATGTCCTACCAGACCGTTGATTGCAGGGACAATGAAATGCTTATTCTCATCACCCTTTTCGTAGACATATTTAAGGGTCTGGCCTGTGGCAAGGGCCGCATCCACTATACCTTTTCCCAGGTTTTGCCAGAAGTTTCCCGATGAAGGAAACGTGCTTGAAGTGTCGGAAGCTTCAGAGTCGGAGGATTCGGAAGCATTTTCCGCTACCGTTGAATCCAGGGGCCCGGAATCGCCCTCTTCTTTCGCCCTGGATGGTCTGGAATTTCCGGTGGTCATGGCCGGTTCTATAGATGTCTTTCGGTCCGGTCATCCCTTTTTCCAGGATTCATTCGGCAGAAGGCCCCTGAGTCCGATGCCCGGTTAAGACTCGATATGGCAGCTAGTTACCAAACAGGCCAGCCGTTATTTCCGGGAATAGAGCCCGGTTTTGTGCATGACTCCTACATGAACTCTGTATTCTTGAAAACCGGCCCTGCATTGGCGGGCCTGTTCGCCTGCAGGGTGGCCTGCAGAAATGTACCTGAGATAAGAATCCAGCCCGGTAAATGACACGGAGATGTGTAAATGCGAATTCGAACTTACAGTTATTCTCCGCTGTTTTCCATGCTGGTCTTTGGCGCCATGGCATCCGGCTGCTTTTTAGAACCTGACGAATCCGAATGGGACAAAGGAGACGAAATATTCTACAATGCTCTAATCCTCCAGTTGGCCAGTCAACCTGTAGCGCCCAGAGTGCGATTTCTCAACAATTCAGGCGGCACAGATTCCTATCGATTGTTCACTAACTCAGGTTGCTCAGGTAATGCCTTTGCCAGTTTTTCAAGCACCGCCTCCGGACAATACACAGCCTATTATCAGACCAGCTCATTCTATTTGAATATAGATTCATCGGAATGTGTCGCAGGACAGTTTAATTTTGGCCAGCCTGGCACAGCGTTGAATCAGGTTCAGATCGACTGCGAGGTCAGTTTAACACAGATTCAGTGTAACGATACAGCCAGTACAACCATCGCACGTTAATACCGGGATCGAAGAAGCCTCCGCACCCAGGAATATTCAGGAATCAGGATTCTCTTGCCATGTTACGAGCGCATTAAACTCACCTGAACCCAATCTAGTACGACCCGTCTTTTACAACATTGCCATCAACATCTATTTTAAAGAATCTCATACCTTTTGAAACAGAAGCTGTGCATTCGTCTCTCCTGCGGAGACTGAAAGGAGATGCATCGTTGAACTGCGCTGGTATGGCTACATTTCCATCGCGATCCAGGAAGCCATAGAGTATCTCGAACTCACGGATAACTCCAAATCGTTCTTTAAGGCCCGCACCGTCCAGACGATTCAAGAGCTTCTGGCGGTCTTCTGGCTTAACAAACCCTACCAGTAGCCTGTCACACGGAAACATGTCGCCGAAAAAGTCGGTGAAGGTGTAGTCCGTTTTTCTTAAAATTCTACCTGTTTCATCGATTATTGACCACGTAAGATCCTGAGTGAGAATCAATGCACGCCTCTGTTCGAAGCCCCGCACCTGACTGTACATCTTTTCGGAAAGCAGACTACCATCGTTTCGCATGAATCCATGCAAACCTTTCTTGCTTACCAGATATAACTGCACGCCTCCAGTTTCATCTCTGGATATGGGCTGCATCTCCGTGTATCCATGGGCAACGATTAACCTGCCCTGCCGATCCATCAATCCATACAGCGAATTCTTTTTTACTACAGTATGGCCATCGAGAAAACGATTTCCGGTGTATTCCCGGGAGGGAGAGAGAACGTAATTCCCCCTGGTATCAATGTAACCCCAGATCCCGGTAACTCTTCCGTATTCAGTGGAAGTACATCTTTCCGCGGCCGCGGCCAGTCCTTCATGGAACTCATTCGTTACACAAAATCGAGGCGGAATCATTACATCCCCTTTCCTGTTCAAATAGCCGCAACGACCTTTATCGCAAAAGGAAACCATGCCTTCAGACATATAATATCCGTAATCGTATTTTCGACCAAAAAGAACATTGCCGTTTTCATCTTTGAATCCCCATGAATTGCCCGCGGAGACACCGGCCAGCCCTTCGCTAAACCCCTGGGCCTTTTCGAACGATCCAGAAAACGCCCTCTTGCCGGTCGTATCAATGAAGAACCAATCGTTCGTGCTATCGTCTCTTACCCGGGCCAGTCCTTCCTGAAAAGGATACACTGAAGAAAACCGCGGCTCGATAGTCCAGCGCCCGCGCCTATCGATATAGCCTTCCATTTGATTTATATGGCCTGGAATTGTTACACGGACGCCGGCCATTCCATGGGAAAATCGATCCGTGTCCTGGTATCGCGGAGTCACCACAAGCTTTCCGGTGGGGTCTACAAAACCCGCCTTGTTGTAATCGACTCTTACCGCCATCAATCCATCACTGTAGACATCTACATCCTCATACCTTTGTGGATGCGGAGTATAGTCTCGGGTATGACAATAGTATCGCTTTCCAGAATCCATTTTTTCATAACAGCGAACTCCTTCGCCTACGGGAAAGCCTTCCAGGTTTTCCTGAGGATTTTCATTTATGGGTTGAAGGTTCCCTTTCTGATCCATGGCATAAGGTCGGTGATCGATTTCAGCATAAGCATAGCAACCATCGAAATATCCCATACGATTGAACCTGGGACTGATCAACCATTTCCCTTGTAGATTCAAAACCCCAATCTTACCCGTGCTGGCTTCCTTTGCATGCGCCAAGCCGTATTGAAAGGCAGATACCCACTCAACGTTTTCTACTCTGAACGAGGCTTCATTTTGTTTACACAGAAAAGATACCGGATCTGAATTCTGAATCTTTTGGCATTCCACCGGTTGCTGGTTTTCAATCCTGCCCGTGCAGGATTGAACGTTACCCCGAGCTCCGCACTCCA
>JBHIXQ010000351.1:0-3840 GCA_041984705.1 Leptonemataceae bacterium
TGGCCACTCCCAATTCCGGCACCCTGGTTAGACTGCTGCAATTGCTACAGGAGGAATCAGATACATTGCTTCGCTCCTTCTATGACGGTGGCCTCGGAGAAGTGCCCGAACGCATTAAAAAACTGTGTCCGCCAGATCGAAAGACCGGTCGAATGCTACTTCAGAACCTCAACTCTGGCAATGGAACGTTCAGGCCTCTGGAATACTGGAATACATTGCAAACCATCGCCGTCTGGCTGGGAGGATCCTGTGGCACTCAGGTCGGGGCGCTGCGAAGACAATTTCCCGGCATACCGCTTCGCGATCTGGGTTATCATGCCAGTGAGGCCAGAATGACCATGCCCATATCCGACAATACATCGGAAGGACTTCTGGCCACAGACAACAACTATTATGAGTTCATTCCGGTCCGGGAATATGAAACTGGATCCCGAAGTACCTGCACCATTTCTGAACTGGAAGAAGGAAATGAATACTATATTATTATCACCAATCTGGCTGGATTATACAGATACGACATTGGAGATATCATTCAGGTCACAGGATTCTACGGAGAAACTCCCATAATACGGTTTCTGCGAAAGGGAAAGGATTTCTCAAATATGGCAGGGGAGAAACTACATATCAATCAGTTCCTGGAAGCCAGGAGTAGAACTCTGGATAGCGTTTCTATTCCATTGAAGGATGATCGCTTTCTGATCTTTCCCAATCAGGACCTATTTTGCTATGATCTTTTCTTTGAGTTTGCTTCCAGTAACTCCGGTAACTCAGCTACCTCCATCGCTGAATCCATCGATCTGATGGATCTGGCTCAAAGATTTGATAGCCATTTGAAAGAATTGAACGTTGAGTATGCTTCCAAGCGCAACTCTGGCCGTTTGCATCCATTGCGCATTTTTAACCTCGATCCCGGATCCATTCAAGGCTCCGTGGATTCGGATTTTCAGGCAGGTATGCGAGACTCCCAGTATAAATATAGATTCTATACCAGTGTTCCGCCTGGCGGGATGCGATAGGCTAAATCCTGGAAAAGCAGTTAGAGGCATGCAGGTTTCTCGAATGCGAAATTGCCCCGGAGTATAGCCCATGCGAAAAAATAAGGCCAGCAGCACAGCCAGATTGATTACACGATGCATGCTCTTTCTCCATTACGAAGGGTCGAGTCTGAGCCATGGGGCAAGCGTAAAGCTCTGGCTTTCCTGTCTAAAAAGCTATGGTAGTTCCCCGGATCTACTTGCTTACTGCATTCGATTCAAACTCATCAGACTATTCATTCGAATCATTCAGTCCTTGATTCTTCCCAACCTGATTTATCATTACGGAATGAGAAAACAAATGATTCGCAAGGCGATAGAGAGATTTTTGAATAGCAATCCGTTTGATCAATTTATCCATCTGGGAGCTGGCTTCGACACCTATTCGCAAGACGTTTCAGGAATGGTCAGGACGATTCAATGTATGGAAATGGATCATCCTGCCACGCAGGAAGTAAAGCTCAGGGCTCTTGAAGAGTCCGGTATTAAGAGCCAGGAATTGGAATTCCTTCCGGTGGATTTGACTGAATCTGGATCCTTTAAATGCATTACCAGAAAACAATCATTAATTATTGCAGAAGGGCTCTTTATGTATTTCTCCCCTTCCCGTCTGCAATCTCTATTGTATGAAATTCGGCGAAATACCGACGGCTGCTTTCTAATCTTTACATTCATCGATAAGAACAGAGGTCAGCCGGATTTTTTTGAAAACAGCCCACTTATCAATCTGTATCTGCGATATCATCAGGAGCCTTTTCTATGGGGTATCTCCTCTGAAGATATGGAATCCTTTCTAAATCAGAACGGATTCTCGATGATTGAAATCCTGGATCCATCGGAATCACTTTCGCAACAAATGGACAGACGCATTTCCAGACGGATAAAAGAAAAAATCTGCATAGCAAGAAGCCTGGAATGATAGAATCCATTAACCATCTATGGGAGCTGTGCATTAAAAGCTACTCGGACCCCCGATTTCTCTACTTTTCGGTCTACTCCGTATTCCTGTCCTGGACTCTCTGGCTTGTTTTTGCCCTGCCCTTCCTGACAGTAGAAAGCCGTTTTTCTGGCTATCGCATAACAGGGAGAATTAACTCCAACGTTCTGGAGCACCGATCGGCCATCCTTATAGCGTGGAATTTCTCCGCCCAACTCATCGTTTCCGTTCTCCTGTGGCCCCTGATCTCAAATTTTTCGCTCAGTCTTTCAGACAGGTCCGGTCTTCTACTTACGCCGGTATTGGTGACAGCCTATCTAATCATAGATGATTTACTTTTCTACTTCTATCATCGATTACTGCATTTTCCAGGAATTTATGGGCGGATCCATAAAGTCCATCATGAGTATCGCGAGAGCGATGCAATGGCCGCCGTTCATTTTCATCCGCTGGAGTTTCTATTGATTTCCACGGGCTTCCTGGCCGGGCCATTGATTCTGGGAAGCGATGTCATAACATTCTACATCTGGATTGCTCTGCGGCAATGGATTGGAGTGTCGGGACATTGCGGCTTTGCGCTACCGTGGGATCCCCTTCGCCTGGTCCCCGGACATCCAGGAAGTACCTTTCATTTTCAGCACCATCAGACCCCTACCCGGAACTTTGGACTGTTTTTCAGCTATCTGGATCGAGCAGTGGGAACTTACGCACCAATGGGCATATCCAATTCATTGGCTACAACGGAGTCGGAACAATTCTCGGTTCGTAGCACGGAAGAGAACAGGCATTCAAGCAAAGACTGAAATGCACATCGTGAAGCTAAATGAAGCGTATTCGCCGGGGGGTAACCGGAAGACTCGATGAACTGAGGGAGAAGAGATTACGGGCCCGAAAGTCGGACCCGAACAATTTACTTCTGATAGGAGATTCGAATTTCTACTCGTCTGTTTTTCGCCTCGGGCCCCATGGTATTTACCAGCTTGCGATCATCGGCAAAACCCTGGACTTCGATGATTCGGGCCGGTGCAATTCCTTTTCTTTCCACCATGGCATTCTTCACGGCTTCGGCCCTGCGAAGACTGAGAATCTTGTTCGAACGATAGGCTCCTACCGAGTCTGTATGCCCGTGAACTTTGGCCACAGTGTCTGGATTATCCACAAGTCCCTGAGCCACCTGGTCGATAAGTTGAAGTGCCTTTTGAGTCAATTTCGCACTTCCGGTATCAAAGGAAAGGTCACCATCGATGGTAGCTACAATCTCCTTCGTATTTCCAGAGGCTTCATCCTTTACCTTCTCCATCTTGAAGCCCAGAGCCCGGAAGCTATTTTCCAGCTCTTCCAGCGCAATGCCTTTTCGATTAAATTCATCTTTTACTGTGTCATACAGTTTATCCAGGTATTCGCCCACTTCATCTGGTGTGACTTCCGGTTCTTTCGGCTCTTCTGGTTTTTCCGTTTCGGTCTCGGTTGTTACAGGATCTATTCGAGAAGGTTCTGGCCTGGAGGCGTTCACATCACCCAGATGGAAAGCCATACCCAGGGTTACATAGAATTCAGTGCGATAGCCTTTGGATTTTGTAGATCGCTCCCCGAGCCCCAGATTCATGGATTTCTGACTTATGTTCGTTAATGGTCCGGTCTGGAATCCATAGAATTCGCTGTAGGTTCTGGTCCAGTCTTCCCGTTCCATTCCTATGGTTGCAGAAAGTCGGCAGTAACGAAATTCCGCTTCCACACGGTGCATCATTCCGCTATCGCTTGCTCGTCCGGACTGATAGATTCCAGCCAGGTCCACGCTTTCCGCATCATTGATATCGCGAAAGTTTACAAGTTGGGGACCTACCGCTTCGAAAGTACCACTGCGCTCCA
>JBHIXQ010000352.1:0-3830 GCA_041984705.1 Leptonemataceae bacterium
GGATTTCATGGAAACAAAGAATAGAACTAGAAAATACTGGCAATCCCTGGAACAGAGGAATGCCCCCCCTGTAGAAAACTACAAGGAACCCGAGTTTGGCATGTCCAAGAATGAGATGGTGGCCGAGCTCAAGAAGAAGCCTGTAAGCAGAAAGAACTTCCTGAAATTCATGGGAGCCGGAGCTGTACTGGTTCAGGCAGCCTGCCGACGTCCCACCGAACAGATTGTTCCTGCGGTGATTCGTCCACCAGAAGACATTCCAGGTGAAGCGAACTATTATTCCACTGTAGCGCCGGACGGAACGGGTCTTGTTGTGCGCACCATGAATGCACGACCCAATAAGATCTCCGGTAACCCGGAGCATCCACTGACTCGCGGCGGTGTATCCTCCTATGACGTGGCCAGTATCATGGATCTGTATGATCCAGATCGAATCCGCAAGCCAGCTCGTCTTAACAACGGTAAAAAGAAGCGAGCTTCCAGAGATGCAATTATCTCCGAAATCCAGGCCGAGATAAAGAAAGGAGACTATGTTCTTCTTACCGGCCCCATCGACAGCCCTACATCTCGCAAACTGATCCGCGACTTCCTGGGAGCGAATCCCGGTGGTAAGCATGTTGAGTTCCGTGCAGATCCAACACTGCGACAGATTTCCGAAAGTCAAAAGGCCTCCTACGGCGAAGCTGTGGTGCCCTTCTATCGCTTTGACCGGGCCAATCTGGTACTGGCCATTGATGCAGACTTCCTGGGAACCATGGGCCTGCCGGCGGCGCACACCGCCGATTTCGCAGCTCGCAGAGATCCAACGCAGGGAAAACCAGCAAGGCTAATCGCTATTGAATCTATGTTCAGCCTTACCGGCTCCAATGCGGACCGACGCATTCCGGTAAGACCAGGGGATCAGACAGCTGTTGCTCTGGCTCTGGCCGCTCACATTACATTGAATCTAAAAGTTGGTCCCTATACGGGGAACGGTCAGGTGCGAGGACTTCTGGAGAATTACACTCCTGAGCGCGTAGCTGAATTGCTCAAGCTGGACCAGACGGCCATCGAAAAGACTGCCGAAGAGCTCTGGGCCAACCGTGGAAAAGGGCTGGTGCTGGGCGGATCTCCGCTGGCAGCCACCGGTCGTCAGGCTACCCTGGGTATTGCAGTGAACCTGCTTAACGATATCTGCGGCAACGATGGGATCACTGTCGATTATCGCAATTCTCTGAACTACTCTGCAGGCATATCGGATCCTGATATGCTTTCTCTTCTGGCCGATTGTCAGGCTGGAAAAATCAAAACACTGATCGTTTCTGGCGCAAACATCAATTACCATCTGCCTCAAAGCGCGAAGGTAAAGGAAGCGCTGGCAGCCGTTCCCTATGTAGCGGCTATCAACGATCGAATCGATGAAACTTCAAAACTGGCCAAGTCCATTCTTCCTCTAAGCCATTTCCTGGAATCCTGGGGTGATCGAGAAGTCATCGATGGCATCGCAGCCATTCAACAACCTACGGTTCGACCCATTTTTGATTCTGCCAGCCTGGAAGATTATCTAATCCAGATCAGCGGTGGAACACTGGGTGGTTCTTCTGACTTTCATAGCTATCTCAAGGCAGCCTGGGCCCCTCGCGCAGGCGGTAACTTTCAAAAATTCTGGGTTAATGTTCTGCAGGACGGATTCCATGCACCGGATGCTGGAAAGCTAAAAGGCAATGCCCCGGCTCGCCGCTTCAATGCTGGCTCCCTGAATAACCTGCCCCGAAGCGTCGATGAAAAGGACGGTCTCAAACTGGGACTGTTCATGGGTGTTCCTGTACGAGATGGAAGCCTGGCCAACAATGCGTATCGCATGGAATTGCCAGACCCTGTTACCAAGATTGTCTGGGAAAACTATGCTGCCATGCTGCCTGCAACAGCCAGAAAGCTGAAGCTAAACCAGGGAAGCATTGTAAGGATAAAAGCTGGAGAAACAACTCTGGAATTGCCGGTGCATATGCAGCCAGGTATCCATCCGGATGCTGTTCTGGTAGCCCTGGGCTATGGTCGCACTGCAGTGGGCAAGGTGGGAAACAACCGCGGAGTGAATGCCATATCTGTGGCTATCACAGGCGATGATTCGCTAACCCTCTCCGGTCTTACTGTCACTCTGGAGCATACCGGTGATCGCAAGAAACTGGGAAATACGCAGACTGTGTATCGCACTGGAATGAATGAACCGGATAACTTTCCCGGTATTTCAGATGATATTCCTTATGCTCCCTTTGCTGGTTCCACTCAGTATACTCAGGAGCAGCGGCCCATTATCCTGGAAGCCAGCTATAGCGACTATAACAAGTCCAAAGATATATTATTTGAGCATACCGTAGAGCATCCGCAAAACGCCGGGCTGATGAAAGCCTGGGAATATGAGAACCTTCGCTGGCACATGGTCATTGATCTTTCCAAGTGCACAGGCTGTGGTTCCTGCGTAACCAGTTGTAATCTGGAAAACAATATTCCGATGGTGGGACCCGAAGAGGTTTCGGTAGGACGCGAAATGCACTGGCTTCGCATCGATCGCTACTACAGCGGATCAGAAGAAAATCCGGCTGTAAGCCATCAACCTATGCTTTGCCAGCAGTGCGAAAATGCACCGTGTGAGAATGTTTGCCCCGTGGCTGCCACCACGCATAACTCCGAAGGTCTGAATGTAATGACCTACAACCGATGTGTGGGAACCAGATACTGCGCCAACAACTGCCCTTACAAAGTGCGCCGCTTCAACTGGTTTGAAAACTGGTATTATATGGAAGGTCTTGAGAGAAAGCTCCGAGATCCAATGCAACTGGGACTGAACCCCAACGTAACCGTTCGATCAAGAGGGGTTATGGAAAAATGCACCTTCTGCGTGCAGCGAATCAATGCCGCTCGCCAGGACATGAAAGTTCGTGGCGATAAGAAAATGAAAGACGGCACCGTAGTAACTGCCTGTCAGGAAGTTTGCGCTGCTGGAGCCATTACCTTTGGCGACATCAACGATGATTCGTCCGCTGTTTATCAGCTGGCAAAGAAAGATAAGCGAAGATACCGCGTCCTGGATTTCCTGGGCGTAGAGCCTTCCGTGACCTATCTTGCGAAAATTCGCAATCCTATGGCTTAATTGAGAAAGGGACGAACTAAAAATGGCCGATAGCACAGAAACTCTGGAAAAAGTTGAGCTTGTTCAAGGGAACAAGAGTTACAGCGATGTTAACCAGGACATTACGCGCCCTCTAGATACCTTCCCCGAAAAATGGTGGTGGGGTGCCTTTGCAGTGGCCCTGGGACTACTGACTTTACTCGTGGTTGAGATTGGATACCTGATCGCCACCGGTATGGGTGTGGTTGGTGTGAACGTTCCAGTAAGCTGGGGTTCCTTCATTATCACCTTTGTCTTCTGGATCGGTATTGGTCATGCCGGTACCCTGATTTCTGCGATTCTGTATATCTTCCGCCAGGAATGGAGAACGGCTGTAAACCGCTCCGCCGAAGCCATGACGATTTTCGCTGTGGCCTGCGCCGGTATTTATCCTTTGATCCACGTGGGTCGCCCCTGGTTCACTTTCTGGCTATTTCCTTACCCCAACGAAAGGGGAACACTGTGGCCTAACTTCCGCTCTCCTCTGCTCTGGGACCTTTTTGCAATATCTACCTACCTGACCATTTCTCTGGTATTCTGGTATATGGGTCTTATCCCTGACTTTGCTTCTGTAAGAGATAAGATCAAAGGCGGAGAATGGTTCAACAAGCTGCGTAAAAATGTTTATTCCGTTCTATCCATGGGCTGGGTGGGATCGGCTCGCGCCTGGTCTCATTATGAA
>JBHIXQ010000353.1:0-244 GCA_041984705.1 Leptonemataceae bacterium
AGATGTACATAGTCAAAAATTTTACTACCGCCTTACCCAGACTGAACAGAACGCCGTTTCCTTTCCCCATGGAGATTCGCTCAGCGGCGAAAAGATCACTGTATCGATTGATTACGTCCAGGTGCTCCCTTATGTTTTTGTAGCTGAAATGCAATATGGCCCCACGGAGCTTTCCGGAAACTCCGCGTAACTTAACCTTTTCGTGGAATGTTCTGCCTTCGTACCGTCCGCTACCTTTTCGAAA
>JBHIXQ010000353.1:254-3810 GCA_041984705.1 Leptonemataceae bacterium
ATACCCGACTGGCTGGTCCTCTAAGGTGGCCACGCCCGATTCATTCCCGGCCTTCCAGCTGGAATCTGCAGGCCCCCTGGAGTCCAGAGATGCACGAAATTGCTTTTTTCCTTCTGAGGAGCCACCTCGATCTGATTTCAGGTCTTGGTGCTTCTGGAATAGTGCCCGAATCTCCGCGTCCAGAGCCGGGCCGATGCGCTCATCCGCATCCAGAAAAAGAATCCAGGGACCCCGGGCTTTCTCAATGGCAAAGTTTTTCTGATCTATATAGTTATCAAATTCTCGGCGAAAGATGCGCGCACCAGCGTCTCTGGCAATCTTCCGGGTGCTATCGGTGGAGCCACTATCCACCACAACGATCTCCTGAGCAAGGGTGAGGGATTGAAGGCATTCTGGCAGGTTCTCCTGCTCATTCAAAGTGATAATACAGGCTGATAGCCCGGGAATTGATTTCATTCAACGCTGGAAAGCCAGACAATCAAGCGACGTCCCGCTTGCTAACGAATTTCTCGGAAAACGGAATCTCCAGGCGCGCTATGGTTCGGTCCTCGCGGATCATAATTCTGAACAGCTTGGGATCAATACCTTCCCCTTTCAGAAGAATGATAACCAGGGCCAAACCCAGGCCAGCACCTTCCGACTCTCCCATCATGGCCTGGTCCATATAGAACTCTGCGATATCGTTATAACCCATCGCCTTCTTCAGTTTCTCGCGCATCGCCTCCTCTTCCTGAGGTGCAATAGGCGTGTTGTTCACAACTTCAATGGTGAGTCCATCATTATCGAAGTGAAAATCGATCAGAACGAAATAGCCTTTTCGGCGAGCCTTCATGCCATATTCCAGAGACATCTTTTCACTGAAGGTCTCGCGATATTTGGAGATTCCTTCATCGTACTGGCTGGCATCCTTGATATCCAGCCCTACTTCATCAAAAAAGATACGCTTCTGGTTTGCCTTGCAGCCATTTATGACCAGCTCTTTCAGAATCGTATAAAGAGTATGGATCAATGGACCTTTTTGCGTCTTATCCAGTATACTCTCCAGAGCATGCTGAATATGTTTTTCCACCATCTCCGTCATGCGATGGGTTTTTAGCGTCAGGTAGCGACCGTTCTTAACTGCCACCTGAATGTTATCATTGATTTCATGTAGAGAGGGCTGGCTCACGGTTCAAAACTTCCTTATTTTGCAGATTCGTCAAGAAATGCTTGTTCCCCTATGCTCTAAAAATCGGTTAGCAGGTAGCGTAAACTTATGAAGATTGCATTGATTCGACATGGAGAAGCAGAAAATACTCATCCTGACGAGCAAAGACAGCTCTCAACAGAAGGTAAACAGGACATAATGTCATTGGGAGCTTTCCTCAAGGGTACAGGCTGGCAATTTCAAAAGGTATTCCATAGTCCACTTGTCAGGACGTATCAGACTGCGTCTATTCTAGCGCAATCCCTGTCCTGTGAAACAGACCCGTGGACCGTGCTTCGACCTGGCGCGAGTCCGGAAGGTGTTAGCGCTGAGTTGCACACCTTAAAACCCGGTGAAGCCGCCGCCCTCGTTTTTCATATGCCAGATGTAGCTCGCATTGCCGCCTATTTCCTGGGAAGCTCCGATTCCAGTTTCTATGTTCCTCCGGGAACTGTTCTTGGCATCAACCTTCCCGCTCGGCCGGCACCGGGCTCGGGACTTCTCTTATTTGCCATGCAACCGGAATTCTGGGCCAGCAAGGTCAATTGAGTCCCGCTTTCCCGGACCTGGCCTGCTGCATCCGCTCGCAGCATCCAAAGACAATGGAGATGCAACAGCTATCAGTACTTCGCTCAAATCTATGTCCAGGGATCCGTCTCGCGACCCCGGGGTTCTGCCAGGGTAAGGTTTAATTGCAGTCCCGTTTTTAACCGAGAGAGTATGGAGGTTGCGGAAAAGCTGCTCGCATATGCTCTTCCCTTTTCCAGAGTAGCCTGATCCAGTCCATGAATGGCTCTGTCCAGACATTGCATGAACTCAGCTGCATCCCTGTAAGCCAGAGCGCATTCAGATCGCACAGCATGCCCTCTCAAAACATCGTTATTTCCGTTAACGATCACTGGAGTCATGCAGTTCATGGCCTCCAGAGTCACTATGCTGAAACTCTCCATCGGCGAAGGCACTATCAACGCAGTAGCGTTTTCCAAAAGTTGCAGCTTGGTTTCTTCCGACACAAAACCCATATGATTCGCGAATCGAGGTAAATTGGCTGGTAATCCACCACCGATAATCTGTAACTCCAGGGCCCGGATAGAATTGTACTGCTTCAGCAAAGATAGCATTACGTCGGTTCCTTTGCCGCTATCCCATCGACCAATATACAGAAATCGCGGTTTATCCACTCGCTTTCGCTTCTCGGCTCGTCCGCCCGGCGTCTCTTGTGGTGCTGCCCTGGATTCCAAGTCCCCGGTAGGCATGGCCGTATCTATTCTTTCGGATGCATTTGAGCTATTCGATCTATTCGAGCCAGGAACCGGAGCATCGCCGCTGCCTATTGGACTATTTTCTACACCCTGGAGGCCGGACAGCTCCAGAGGGGCTCCTACAACAGTACCTCCAGTCACATTCCATAATCTATGTCCCAGAAAGCCTTCCTCTGCTGTATTCCAGAGCAGGTTGCGAAAGCGGACCGGTAGCCTTCGCATGGCTTTCAGATTGGCCGGTCGTTCTTCGTGTAGCGTTGGAACCAGGTAATTCTTCTCGGACGGTGTAAGCATTGATCCCAGGATTGTGGGATAGTACAGGTAAGTCATGTACAGATAGCGATGGTAATCCGATGCCCGATTGAGCTCATGCAACAAATCGGGGCAACAAGGTCCCTGAGCTCGAATCCATTCCAGGTTAAACGCATAACCGGAATAGCTGGCCCAGGATAGGCGATCAGAGTCATTCAGTAGTGCATCCAATCGGTGCCAGTAACCCGTCCGCTCCCTTGAAACTGGAAATCGAAATACACGGATCTGGCCGCTCGCCCCAGAAACCGTTTCGCTGTAGTTCGTGGAAATCCTGGTGGGCTCTTCCAATCCAGATTCATACTCATTTCTCCAGGATTCGGCATTACGTGCACAGCTGGTAAACACATCCACATTGTGCCCGGATGAAGCCAGAAGATTGGCATAGTCGAACGCTTCCTTCTCCGAGCCACCTGCGAACTCTTCTCCGAACCGAACTACAATAAGAGCAATCCGGGGCTCTCGGGATTCCTTGTCCGAAGGATGCATACTTTGAGACTGGACAGTCATCGCAGATTTGTTAGGAATTTCATAGCCGAGGTTCTCCAACAAAGCGCCCAATTTGCTTTTCAGTGCGCTCGGATGAAAATGCGAATGATAGCGCCTAATTCCGTTCTCTATATGATCATCCACAATGGAACTGTGATCCTTTAGGGCCCGAAGAATGGAACCTGCCGACTCTGCAGCTTCCGGAGTCTCGGCCTTATTCAGGGTTTGTTCGTTCCCGCCTTTCCCGAAATCCTTTGCCCCGGCTCCGACTTCGTCCAACGACTGAAGCGCGAAGCCACAACCTCCCAGG
>JBHIXQ010000354.1:0-281 GCA_041984705.1 Leptonemataceae bacterium
TCGAGGGTTATGAAATCCCCTACTATAGAGGAGGCGAAGGACCTCCGCTGATTCTCATCCATGGCTTTGGAGATAGCAAGATCAGTTTTCTGCAAAGTGCAAAGCATCTAACGTCCGACTACGATGTCATCATGCTGGATGTTCCCGGGTTTGGAGACACAGAGCAAAAAGATGGCCGGATCTACTCCATCCGAAATCAGGCAGAAACATTGCATGCATTTCTCCAAAGACTTGAGCTGGATTCCGTTTTTCTGGCCGGAAATAGCATGGGAGGCCATATC
>JBHIXQ010000354.1:291-3791 GCA_041984705.1 Leptonemataceae bacterium
CAGAGCAGGTAAGAAAACTCATTTTGATCAATGCGGCAGGCCTGCGAGTGGATGATCCTGTGCCCTATAAGCCATCGGAAGCCCCTCTCAGGACGGTGGAAGATTTTGATAAATCCATTGGAGAAATGTTCAAGCAAAAGCCCTGGATACCGCAGGCATTCAAAGTGCACTTCGTTGAAAACTCGATGAGAAATTTTGCCTGGCTGAATCGCATGCGCCAGGACATTCGCGAAGGAGAAGATTACATCCTGAACCAGAGAGCCAGGGACATTACAACCCAGACATTGATTCTATGGGGTGATTCCGATACCGTAGTAAGTCCGGCCCATGCCCAGGTTTGGTCCAGACTACTACCCAACTCTACATTGATAATTCTGGATCAGACAGGCCATGCTCCTCAGTATGAAAGACCGGAAGACACAGCCAGGGTGCTAAAAAGCTTTTTACTTTGATTTCCACTTCTTCGCCGGACCCGGCAGGGATTCCTCCGGCGATTGAGCGAGAATCGCCGGACCCGATACTGCTGTTGAGCGAGCTTATTGCTAGCCTACCGGGGCATACTTTCCGCCTTTCTGTCTTCTGCGAACTACTTTGTCTTCTGGATCAATTTGCAGAAGAAGCAGCCAGTCATTGTCCACCAGATCGCGCACTACTTCATGCTTCTGAATGATGGATTCGATGGCATCTTCAGGGGCCTCGATAAACACACTCAATCTAAGTGGCTCGTGCACCAGTCGCTCTCCATCATGGACGGATTGAAGAGGCAATCCAACTCTTAAATCTCCACCATTGCCGGATTGAACCCCGGTTTCGCATACCAGATTGTGCAGTAGCTTTGACCCGGAACCGTATACCTCCGGGGCCACCGAAGATGCGTAATACTGCATATTGATCCAGTTCGTTACTACCATCGGTGCCGTCATGATGAGCTCCAGACTCTGAAAGCCCTCATCCCTGGAGCAGTCGTAATCATGCAAAAAGGAGCGACCATGCAGATTCATACCTCTGGTCCTTTCCCTGGGCGCCACGATGAACGATGCATTTCCGGTAAGCCCCCATTCCGGTCGAACTTCGGCCCAGTTTCTGGGTCTTCGATTGAAATGAGGATCCAGAACCGCCGAACGTGCCACGCTTCGCTCTTTTCGAGCCTTCCCGGAAGCCAGATCCATGGTCTTTTGAACCTCTTTAACTTCTCTTTTTCTATCTTCTGGAACGCGATGTAGATCCAGGATATAGATGTTGTCTGTTACCGTCTCATGTATTGCAGGAATAAACAATGTGGCATCCGGAATGCGAATTCCCTGGTCTGCCAGTGCCGTTCGGACCTCTGGCTCATTTAACAGAGATGCCAGAAGCCTGGCGTTGATATCTCCTGCATGACCGCCACAGGCCCCGCAGTCCAGGGAAGAACCAAAAGCATTGTTTGTGGTATCCGCACCATGGCCCACGAGAAAGACAAACTCCGCCATTCTGTCTAGAAGACCCATGTGTCGCAGAGGTCCTTTTACAAGGTCTGCTTTTTGCGATACAGAAAGAGCCTGACCATCGCTACCCATCAGATTTTTATGATCCGGTATGGTCCTTCGATCATCGAATCTATGAGGTAGATTGTTGCCTCTGAATTTTCGCATGAGCGAATGGAAGGTCTGACGCACTACCTTTTCCACAGACAGAAGCCCGAACAATTCCACAAATAGAAATGAAGAAAGAGGAGCTTTGCGAAGATTACGAAAGTAGCTCAGAATCATTCCTGTGTTTAACGACTTTCTACCCACGCGAGCATTCTGACGGGGCTCTTCCGTTGCTACGAAGGCTGGCTTCAAAAGCACGGGAAGTCGACTGGCTGGATGCTTTTCGCTGATCTGCTTATAGGCGAAAGGAAGCCCGAAGAAGCCTGCAAAACCGATGGTACGCAATGCTGGTTCTTCCGCCTCCAGCCTTCTGCGAATCACCTCCGAGCGAACATCGATGCAAAATGCCATCTGATATCTGGGCGGTTCCTGCCCCGGCGCTACATCCACAAAGCCAGAAGCAATCCTTTTCTGAAAGGATCGTTCCTGCGCGCACTGCCATACATAATGCAACCGATAGCCATGCACCATCCGATCGGATTTACTGCCCAGTTCATTGTAGGAGGTTTGCCAGAAGGAAAGTGCCGGAGCAAAGTCTGTATCCTGAGAAAAGCGAAACAATCCGTAATCATACAGGACCCGGACAGCCAGCAGATCAAGCACCGAACTTCTCCTGGCCACATCGTAGCCCAGCGAAGTCTGCCATTCCATATACTTGAATTGCGAAGCCCATCCCATGGTAGAGGCCAGCAAGCGCTGAAGGTACATTTTCTGCGCTTCCGCCGATGCCAGACCCATCTGCTTCAGTGCTTTTTCGATGGCTTCCCCGGCTGTAAGATCTGTTAATTCGCGAACATACTGGCGAAAGCCTGCGGCGCCGTAGGCTTCCATGGATCGGTCAAACTGGATGGCCTCCGTAAAGGCATTCCAGAAATCTCCGTTTTGGCCAGGAAAAGGAGCAAGAGCCTGCTGATCATCCAGATAGGCAGCTACCATCTTTCCCAGATCCTGCTGTACACATCTATGCCAGTACTGATTGGCCTGAATCTGCTCCGCCACAGAGGGATATCTGCGAATCATGGCATCGGTGCCCCGGGAAAGCTGAATCAAATCGTCCACATTTCTGGGAATCTCTTCCCATTCCGATCTATATTCTTCCAGGACCGACTCTATAGAAGAATCTGTGATATTTCCCCGTGCAAACTCCTCCAGGTAGTACTGAAGAGGCATGAGCAGGGAGGCATGGAGGATGGGACTCAGCTCCGTAACCACCTGATAGAATGTCCTGTCCCGAAAGAACCAGAACGGGTTTACAGCAGCAATGCTTTGAAGTGGCCAGGAAGGACTGACCATATTCAGGGTCTCTTCCGGGCTTATAGAGATGCCATTCGAATTTGAGAGATTCGCCTTTAACTCTTCCATTTCAAGCGCCTCCTCTGGACATCAGGGGTGTATTCTTCTCCATCCACCGATCGGATAGAGCGGAGAAATATCCTCCATTGAGCAAAAACACATACAGCCTGCGAGTAATACGGTCTCCCCTCTGTAGAGACCGGGTAAGCAAGAGCCCAAGAAAGAACAGGAATGCAGCCACCATACTTGCGATAAAGTAAGGCGAATTCCAGCTTTGAGTTCTGTTCTCCGGTACCAGGTCCTTGAGATACAGTCCCAGAGAATACTCCAGAAGAGCATACATTCCCAGTGCCACCAGCATGAGCGTTAGTATGCCGCTCCAGACTCTCAAGAAAGAATACTCCACAGAGCCGGTGCCTGAATTCTGAATCAAACCGAACCAGAGCACTGTTCCATAGATAAAGAGTGCGAAGTGCGCGCCAGAATCAAATTCCAGGGCCCCATAAATGAGTCCAGCACCGCCCGCCACGGCCAGCAGCATACCAGGCCAGGAAATGGGCCTGAGCTTGAACCCTG
>JBHIXQ010000355.1:0-3790 GCA_041984705.1 Leptonemataceae bacterium
GAAAATCAATCTGTATCGGGGCAAAGAAGTAGTCCGAAAGAACATTCCCAGCGCAGATGCGGACCAGGAACTCATTGATTTAATCCGAGAGCATGGAATGTGGCAGGATCCTTGATTGCAGCCAATTGAATTGATCCGGATGCGAGAGGTATCCGGGTGTGTCCTTTCTACCACGAAAAATTTGAGACCTCTTGTGGTCCGGTGCAGTTTTAATCTTTATCATAGCATATGACCGGCGGGTTCCCATCCACCAGAGAAGAGATCCACCGACTCCTGCTCAAATTTCCAGATGGATTGAAGTTAAAGCATCTGGACCTGCGAGGAATTGATCTCTCGGGTCTGGATCTGTCCGGTAGTGACTTCGGGGGCAGCGAACTATCCGGAGCTAATTTTTCCGGCAGTGGACTTCGCGGAGTATGCTTTTCTGGCTGTGACCTGGAATTCGTAACATTCGACGGTGCAGATATGAAAGGCTCCATCTTTCATGCGGCCCATCTAAAGAACTGCTCCTGCCATTCTGTGGGTATGAGTGAAACTTCATTTATGAAAACGGACCTGGAAAGCATCAAGTTCCAGGGCTGCGATTTTACCAAATCGTCGCTCATCCTCTCTGAAATTGAAGCCTGCCATTTCATCGATTGTCAGCTGGATCGATCAAGGTTTCATGGAACCAGGTTTGTAGATTCCGATTTTGCCGATTGCAGCACCGACGGTACCGTGGTCCCGAATGAAAACCGTCAGGGCCTGGAACTCATTCGAACGAATCTGGAAGATCTTCCAGACGACTACTCCTCTGCGGATTACTACGGTACAATGTAAAGCCCCGGTCGATTCTATATCTGGTCCGGGTTTCTGTCGTAAAGCCTCGGGCGATGAGAGCATCTTTCTGGAAACAGGCCTTTTTTTACTGAAATGGCTTCCTGGAGTCTGGTTCAAAACGGTTGCGTCCTGACCCGAGTAAAAAAATCAAGGATTGATGGCAAAGTTCAAAGCACCTATCATAGAAGAAAAGTCCTCCAGCGTTTCCGTAGATCTGTCCAGAAAGCAGGAACGCCAGTATGGACGATATTTGCAGGATTTCAACCAGGGTGACATTTTTATTCATCCCCGAGCCTTCACTATTGATCGCACCTTCGCACAGGAATACGCCACTGTATTTCACGATGCCTGCCCGCTATTTCTCAGCGCTCCTTACGCGCAGGCCCATGGTTTCCAGGATCTTGTAGTGCATCCACTGCAGGTGTTTAACGTGGTACTTTCCCTGGGTGTTCAAAACAACTCGGAGAAGGCCATTGCAAATCTGGGCTATTACAATGTGCAGTTTCTAAAGCCTGTTTATCCCGGAGATACAATAACTGCACGATCCAAAGTACTGGATCGCAGGGAACGTGGCGAAGGCAAACCTGGTATTGTGCACGTTAAGACCCTGGGGCTGAATCAAAATGGCGAAGTCATTATTCAGTATGAAAGAAAGATCATGATTCCTCCTCGCAAAGGGGACGGACCTTCTCAGGGAGGAGATCCATCCGCTCCTTTCCCTGAAGTGAGTAATCCGGAAGTAGAATTGCCGGATCTCAAGAAACTCAATGCCGATATGATCGCGCATACAGGCTCCAACACCTATTTCGAAGATTTCCAGGCAGGGGATATTCTGGTGCATAAGAATATGCGAACTATTACAGATGAGCATGTTCCCTGGACTTATCGCATGGGAAATACCCATCCGCTGCATTACGACAAGATCTATTCTCAGTCCCTGTCCGGTCCTATGAGTGGTGAGCCCATTGTGTATGGCGGTCTCGTATTTGGATGGCTGGCAGGAATGGCCAGTCGAGATACCACCGAAAACATGCTGTGGGATCTGGGCTACACCGAAGGTTATCATACTCAGCCGGCCATTAGCGGAGATACTGTAGGAGCCATTACTCGTGTTCTGGCGCTGGAAGACGGTCCCATGTCCGGCACTGGTGTGCTTCATGCCCAGTTTATCGGGGTGAAAAACAAAAGACCTGCGGAAGTCCTGGACGAGCATGGGGAAGATCTATTCATCAAAGAAAACGATAAGAAAAACCTTGGAAAAGAAAAGATCGACTCCAAGATCTTTGAAATCGAACGCAAGATACTCATCAAGAAAAGGCCTTCATGAATTTACACCGTAACCTGGAATCAGATAAATTTGACCTCCTGATTATTGGAGGCGGCATTACCGGCCTGGCTATCCTTCGGGAAGCCAGCGAACGCGGCCTGCGAGCCTGTCTCGTGGAAAAGAATGACTATGGCTGGTCTACATCCGGAGCCACGTCCAAGCTGATTCATGGCGGGTTGCGGTATCTGGAAAACTATGAGTTTGGCCTTGTAAGAGAAAGTCTCAGAGAGCGTCGAATCATGGGCCTGGCGGCCGGTCACCTGGTTCGGCCCCTTTCCTTTCTGATTCCCATCTTTCCCTGGAGTCATCCCGGCCGTGTGGTGATGCGAGCCGGACTGCTTACCTATGATGCGCTTTCCTTTGATCGAAATCAGGATGTTCCGGATGACAAGCATGTGCCCGGATCCCGCTACCTGAGCAAAAAAGAAATCGCGCAGCTGGATCCGACCCTGGATAGCCCGGATGTGAAATGCGGCTTTGAATACTATGATTATCAAAGCCTTCGTCCGGAAAGACTATCACTGGCCTTTCTAAAATCTGCTGTGGAAAAAGGTGCGGTTGCTTATAACCATACCGAGGCTGTGGAATTCCTGGTAGAAAAGGCCGGTGGAAGGACTCAAATCAGCGGAGCCAATGTTCGCGACAAGATCACCGGAAAGACAGCAACCATCCGGGCCTCGCTCACCATCAATGCAACCGGTCCATGGATGGATCTGGTTCTTGGGCTATTTGAAGACAAGCCCAGGCAAAAGCTTCAAAGATCCAAAGGAATTCATCTACTTACAAAGTCCATCATGGGAAAACATTCGGTTCTGTTTCGCACAAGAACCGGTCGTCACTTCTTTGTGATTCCCTGGGAAGGATATAGCCTTATCGGTCCTACGGATCGTCCCTTCGAGGACCATCCAGATAAACTCCGACCCACGGAACGTGATATCGATGAACTGGTAAATGATGTAAATGACACCGTTCCCGGATCTCCCCTGAACAAAGAAGATATTCTACATGTGCCGATAGGCATTCGTCCTTTGATCGGTGCAGGCGATGGCGAAAAGAGCGGCACATACAAAGCATCCAGAAAGTACGAAATCTATGATCATGCCGAAGAAACCATCGATGGTTTGATTTCAGTAGCGGGCGGCAAATGGACTACCTCGAGGCAGCTGGGCGAAGATGTGGTACTGGGTGCTCTCAAGAAGCCTGAGCTCAAGGATGTGCTGACCAATCGGGCAGACACCTCCGTTCTTCCGCTATTTGGTTCTCCAGGTTACGGAAACCCGGCAGATATCTATAGAGATTTTGCTCTTAAAGAATATGGTATGGCCGGAGTAGCCCAATCCAATCATCTGCATCTAATTACCATGTATGGAACGGAACATGTTCCGGTTCTACAACTGCTGGAAAGAGACCGATCCCTGGGAGCACCGGTAAGCAAGGATCGCCCAGAACTGGATGTTATGGCCCAGGTTGTGTATGCCGTTCAAAACGAAGGCGCCCGCACTCTGGAGGACATCCTGGTTCGACGCCTGGCGGTGGGCTCCTATGGTCCCATTGAAAAGTCAGCCCTTGAGGCAGTGACAAAACTGGCGGGCAAGCATCTAAAGTGGTCCACGGCCAGACAGCAAAAGGAAATCAAAGAGTATT
>JBHIXQ010000356.1:0-3454 GCA_041984705.1 Leptonemataceae bacterium
TCTGTGTAGATGCCTGTAACAGCGTTTTACAGAAATTCGATAAGCCTACTCTCATCGATTATAGCACTATTGCAGAGTCGGAAACCCATAAAGTGGATCGTCAGAGCCGACCGTATTTTCGTCCCAGAACAGCCGTCTATGGCGCGGTGGTTGGAGCCCTGATTGTAGTTTTTACAGCTCTTCTTGTTCTTCGCACCCCCATCTATGCCAGTATTCAGAGAGATGCGGAACTGCGAAACAGAAAGGTGGCAGATAGCTACCAGAACGGTTACGAGCTTCACCTGGGAAACATGTCCTACACTGATCTGCGGGTAACTGTTGCGGTGAAGGGAGATGGGCCGTTTGAAATTATTTCAAGACCTGGAACCATCGAACTGAATCCGTCCCAGCACAAGGAATTGCGACTCATTGTGGCCTACAAGGCGGAAAAGGCGCCCCTTCGCCCACGCGAAATCCAGTTTCTAATTACGAGCGCGGATGATCCATCCATGCAACAAGTAGTGGAAAGCAAGTTTACATTCCCCATTGAGTGATGGAAAGGACTGAATACGAAATGTCAGAATCAATGAAAACAGCCTTCTGGCTAATTGGTATATTCTTCACCCTGCTGGTAATTGGCCTGGGATACACTCTGAAGCTGGCTCTGGATAATGCGGAGCCAATTCTGGACGAAAGCTACTATGAAAAGGGTCTGGATTATCAGGCCCATATAGATGCCCGGGAGCTGGCCCAGAACCAGGGATTTCAGATCCAGGGAGCGGTGTTTGAAAAAGATCTGCTGGAGCGAGGAAAACAAAGCCTTAGCTGGACTCTTCTTGTTCCAGAAGGCAAGGCTTTGAAGGCCGAGGAAGTAGACTTCAAACTGGTTCTTGATCAGCCAGCCACCAGCCGGTACCGTCAAAGTGTGCAGATTGCTCCGGAAGACATACAGATCCAGAACGGAAACCTGGTGTTTACCAAAGAGATCACCATCCCGCGGCCCGGGTACTGGGATGTAATTGTGGACGGTAAAGCGGGAGAGCTTCGTTTTCATCGTAGCCACAGAGTAGGTGTGGAATAGATGGCCGGCCTTCTAATCACTCTACCCATTGCGGCAGTTATTGCATTGGCCTTTCTCGCTTTCTTTCTCTGGAGCGTGCGAAACGAAGATTACGAAGATCCGGAGATGATCAAGTATCGCATGCTCATGGATGAACAGGACCAGGCAGATCGTTCCATTCAGCCAAAGAAGCAAAAATCCCATCCTCATTCAGATTATTCTGCGGAATCTTCAGAGAACTCTTCCGAATCTGTAAGGGTTAATGCAGATTCGCAGGATGACCCTGGCGATTCGCGCATAGATGCAGAGAAACCGGTGGCCGGCGGTGCCACCGGCAGAATCTCCTGACCGGGAAACCATGACAGGTATAGAAAGTTCCGGGTTCTGGGCAGCTGTTTCCGTAGCCTTCATGCAGGGATTCGTAGGCTCCTTACATTGCGTGGGAATGTGTGGGCCATTCGTCCATCTTTTGAATGGAAGATCTACATCTTCGGTGAACTCTCGAGCGAACAGCTCTTCCCGGGCCGTGCCCCCCGGCACGTCCGCCACGAAGGCTGAGTCTCCCTCACTTGAACCCACTTCCCTTTCAGAGAATTCCTCTGCTGTAGAAAGCCCTTCTCCTTCCGGGAGTGACTCGGAAAATCCGAAGGGCCGTGCCGCTAGCGAAGTTTCAAAAAGCAAACCCCGAATTTCTATAAACCTGATCTACAATTTGATGCGCTCCCTTTCCTACATGTCGGTAGGCTTTTTTCTGGGAATCGCAGGAAAGACTTTGAACCTCTATGTAGTAAACTCTGTGGCAGCCATACTGGGTGCACTGCTTTTACTGTACTTTGGCCTCAGCTTTCTTTTTCCCGCATCTATTCCTGGATTTCATGGTATTCGTATGCCTGGCTGGTTCAACCGCTCCATCGGACAATTGCTTCGCGGTCGAACCAACCCTGTGGAAAATGCTGCACTGATGGGCATGGTGTCTGGATTGCTTCCCTGCGGCCTGCTCTATCCAGCCTATGGATTGGCCCTGGGAACGGGAGAGCCTCTGGCCGGTGCATTCATCATGTTTGTATTCAGCCTCGGCACATATCCGGCTCTGATGGTAGTAGGTCTTGCCAGCTCCAAACTGTGGGATTTCTTGCGCGCCAGATGGCCCGGACGAATCCTGGGAATTGCAATGATTTTATATGCTGCTTTCATTGTATTCAAACGTTGGAGCCATGCAGGACAATTCTAAAACCAGCCCGGGCCAGCGGACGGAAGTCGTCGAAAAAGTCGTTGGGCTATGCTATCATTGCGGCCTTCCGGTAAACGTTTCTGCCATCGTTCGAAACGGTCATTCCTTCTGCTGCCAGGGATGCGCCGGTGCATATGAACTAATTGCCGGCTCCGGCATGCTGGATTACTACGAATTTCGCACGGAGTATGCTCCGCGTCCGGAAGAAAAGACTAACGATGAAATCTGGGACTTGATTGAAAGTCAGTCCACCGGATCCGAATCCGGCCCCCCCGGAACAAGAGCCACACCTACTGATTCTGATACCAGTACTGGTAATGATAGACACAAAGCACCCAATTCAAATAAGGCCGGACAAACATTCATAGGCAGCGGAACCGGTGCCCGAGCAGAGTCAGACTTTCTCATAGAAGGCATCCACTGCAGCTCCTGCATATGGCTTAACGAAACCATGCTTCGCTCCCTGCCCGGAGTGCTGGAAGCCTCGGGCAATCTGGCCACCAATCGATTACATCTGGTGTGGAATCCGGAGGCCATTTCGCTGAAGGAACTGGCGCATCGAATAGAAAAGATGGGCTATCGCCTTCTACCCCTGAGAAAAAGCGATTCGTCGGAAGCGCAAAAAAACTACGCCCGCAACCTGTTGAAGCGAATGGTGGTGGCTGGATTCTTTGCTGGCAACATTATGCTGGTCAGTGTTTCTCTGTATGCCGGCTACTTTGGGGTAATGGATCGATTTACCAGAAATTTCTTTCATCTGGTGAGCTTTGCATTTGCCACTCCTGTAATGCTGTACAGCGCCGCAGTGTTCTTTCGCACGGCCTGGTCCTCATTGAAGCATGGAGTTCTGTCCATGGATTTGCTTACAGCGTCGGGGCTGGCCATTGCATATCTATATAGCATATATGCAGCCTTTTTCGAAGCCGGAGAGGTATACTTCGATTCCGTCTGTTTCGTAACCTTCGCAGTACTTGCAGGTAGGTATCTGGAAAGCAGGCTAAAGCTTCGAAGCCTGTATTTGATCGATAATCTGCAACAGGCAGAATCCCCCTTTGCTCGAATTCTGGAAAACGGCAATCAGAGGATTGTGCCATCCGAGTCATTGAACCCGGGGGATGTCATCCTGCTAAAGCCCGGGGAAAGCCTGCCATGTGACTGCCGGCTGCTGGATGAATCTGCAGAAG
>JBHIXQ010000356.1:3464-3789 GCA_041984705.1 Leptonemataceae bacterium
AACCCATCACTCGACAGCAGGGAGATCTATTGCTTTCTGGAATCAAAGCAATTGGAGAAATGAAACTGAAGGTGGAGCGCCCAGGAGATCAAAGCGCTTTAAGACAGATTCAGAATATGGCAGCCGAAAGCTTGAATGATTCGCCGCGAGGTCAGAGATTTGCAGAAATGGCCGGCCGATACTTCGTAGGCTTTGTACTTCTGGCAGGTATCGCAGCATTCTTCTATCATTATCAGATATCCGGTCTCTCAGAAGCAATCATCGTCACTGTAACACTCCTCATTGTAGCCTGTCCGTGTGCTCTGAATCTGGCTATTCCCACGGC
>JBHIXQ010000357.1:0-3783 GCA_041984705.1 Leptonemataceae bacterium
GAGCGAATCCATTCTGAATCGCTCACATCACTGCCTTCCCATTTCAGTTCCACTACCGGGCCGCTGGCCGGCGGTGGGATGATAAATGCTTCTTCAACAATGGGCGGCACTGTAAGCTCTGTGCACCTGGTTGCCAGGGACAGAAGGAAAATACCAATCCAGAAAGCAGTCCTGTAGCTCTTACCAGGGGAAGAGACTGGGAATCCGACTGGCTCTGGTGATCGCGAATCAAGGGTCCCGGAAGAGGGAAATTCAGGACTTGAGCCGGACATGATAGGCCTCCGGATAGGAATCCATATTGAAAGAGATTAGATCTTGATGAAGGGATTCCATATTCACAACCCCTCCGATGTCCGAATGAAAATGTATGATTCCTCCGCGATCCCATTCCAGAGACTGGGACGGTTGCTCCAGATCCCGGGAAATTCCCAGGGGAATTCCGGACCGGGTGGGAATCCTGTAATTCCCTTCATCTATCAGCAAAAGCGGGGGCATACCAGCGGCGAAAACCCGGGCCAGATAGTAATCCTCGGGATCTTCCTGGTCCTGTGGTCGAACTTCCAGAATCAAACATTTCAAGGATTGGTTATGATCGGCGATGAGCCGGTTCAGTCTTACAATGGAAGCGCTACTGTCTTCATCCAGACAATTCAGCAATGGCTCGGCCAGTTGATCGTTTCTCGAGCCACCTGGCAACTCCTGTACCAGTCCCAGAAAGGCAAACAGACCTTCATCCGAACTGCTGATGCGCAAGATGGCCACACCGCTTTCCAGGCAATTGGAGCATTGAATAACGCCCCCTGACTCCTGGAGCCGGGCTTCTCGAGGTAAATACAGTTCCACATCAAAGCTCAATGTCTTTGCCTTGAGCGGATATTCATAGCGCTGCATTGTACACTACTGTAGCTTGCAGAGGCTCTGTACGAGGAAGCGGTTTTTTTAAGAAATCTTCGATTCTGTGTTTTCAGAGACCTCGCCACCAACATCCTGGCCAAAGTGAGACTTGGATTGGTTAAGCACCTCAATGCCCATCCCCTGGACTATGGCTTCAGAAAAATGGAAGCGCATACCCTGGTGGAAGATACTCCAGCTCGTCTCTATGCGATGCTTTCCAGTGCAGAGCTGGATGCAGCTCTAATTAGCTCGGTGGAATGCTTACGTAATGAGCATCGTTTTGGCTATTGTAAGTCAGTGGGTGTTTGCTGCGACGGTGCATTGAGAAGTATCCTGTATTTTGAAGCCAGAAAGGATCGTCCTCATATCGATCTGGCCAACCATGCTCCATCCAGGATTTATGCCGACAGCGGTTCGCGGAGCTCGGTAGCGCTCTTACAGGTCCTTTATCATTCCGCCACCGGTAAGCTGCCCCACCTGGAGTCCCTGGAACCGGAAGAGATACCCGAGGCTGTGCTGCGCAACGACCATTCAGGAGGTCTTCTAATAGGAGACGCTGCGCTGAGATTTTCCCAGAGTCCGGAGGCAGATCGATTTTTGATTCGGGATCTGGGTCAGTGGTGGAAGGAGCAGGAGTCTCTACCGTTCGTGTTCGCGCTCTGGGCCTATCCCGGTGAGAAACCAGTGGAATCGGCTCTATTCGAAGAGTCACTGCAAGAAGGTCTGCAGCATCTTCCAGATATTGCCTCGGAATCGGAATTCTCTTTTGCCGAGGAGTATATTACTGATCTACTTCACTATCGCCTGGGAAAGCAGGAATTGCTGGCCCTTCAACGTTTTCGGGAGCGTCTTCTGGCATTGGATTTGCTTTGATCTCCAGGCGCCAGAGGCTGGGATTCTTTCTATTGATGGTGCCTTCCAGCGGAACATTGAAATAAATCCTTCCTGGTCCTGCTGTGGCCCCTGCGTTCGCATATACATTATAATACCAGGGAGCTGTAATCGAAAGCCTCAGAGATTTGGATTTCAATGAATCCTCCAGGTATTTATGAAAATTCTGAGAGATCCTGCCGGAATCCTCTTTCAGGCCGCCGCTGGTAGGAAAAGCTCTTTGAATCACCAGTCGCTGATCCAGATAGTAAACCCGGGTCTGACCCAGGAGTAGTTGCTCCAGAGATTCCGGGCGCTTGAATCGGATTCTATACTGAACCCATCGCTGTCTGGGAAACCGATCATCCGGCTCATAGGTTTCCCTGGTTTTGAAGCCTTCCAGGATCAGTTCGCTATCATCGAATATTCCGAATTTTTGACGGACATTCTCTTCTGTGGCAGGCAGAAAGGCCAGCAGGGATCGACCGGTTTCTGCCTGCAGAGGCACCCTGTAATTGTAGTCTACATAGCCGCTGTAATTGGGAGCCAGATACAGATTCTCTTCATATTCAAAGCAGGATGCCAGAAAAAGAAAGCTCAGCAGAAGGAAAGCGGGAGCTTTTTTGAATGCCACCGGAAATTGAATTGAAGCTACGGATTGGATGGGAGCTCTGTTTCTCATGGCTCTTGCCTCAAATTTCTTTCATACAGCCAGGAATTACCTGGTAATGATCAAGTTTTCCCATTCCATTTTTGCTCTTCCCTTTGCAGGTATTGGTATTATCGAAGTCTTGAACTGGGAATCCTTCCAGGTTCCCGGAACCACCGAGCTTGTCCATCGAATCCTGGCCTCCTTGATTTGCATGGTCAGCCTTCGCAGCGCAGCCATGGGCTTCAATCGCATTGTTGATAGACGCTATGATGCGGCCAATCCCCGGACGGCCAGCCGGGAAATACCGGCGGGCACCATCCCTTTAAAATCGGCTGTGGTGTTTACGGTGCTTGGACTTCTGGTATTTGTGGCGTCTGCATTCAGCATGGGACTGCTGGTGGGCTATCTATCGTTTGTTGCTATTGTATTTGTGCTGGGATACTCCCTGACCAAGAGATTTACCTTTCTGTGCCATTATTTCCTGGGTCTGGCCATAGGCCTGGTTCCCTCTGCTGTCTGGATTGCTTTTTCCGGCACTCTGGACTGGATTCCCGTTTACTGGTCTCTGGGTCTTGCGCTCTACATCGCCGGTTTTGATATAATCTACTCCTGCCAGGATGTAGAGTTTGATCGATCCCAGGGATTGCATTCCCTGCCAGGAGCCATGGGCGTCAAAAACGCTCTCTGGATGGCCAGGTTGAGTCATGTAATGGCCCTTGCCTGTTTTGGACGTGCGGGGCTGGAAGCGCACAATGGACTGATTTTCTTTGTAGGTCTCATTGCGGTAGCGGTCCTATTTTTCTATGAGCATTATCTGGTGCGAGACGGCGGAGAAGAGAATATTCCTGTGGCTTTTTTTAACGTAAATGCCTGGGTAAGCTCCCTTCTATTTGTTATTCTACTTGCGGATCGATGCATTCCTCTTCCAACAACGTTGTAGCTGTATTTCCCCTGGGAACGGTTTTGTTTCCGGGAATGCCTCTTCCGTTGCATATCTTTGAAACCAGATATCGCACCATGATGGAAGAGGTACTGGCCGGACTGCCTCTGGCCATATTCTCTATTCTGGAAGGCCAGGAAGCTCTGGGCGACCTGGCCAGACCTGCATCCGCCGGAACACTGATTCAGCTGGATACTGTGGAAAGAATGCCGGATGGCAGAATGAATCTGGTCGTAACCGGCACTCGTAGACTGAAATGGGAAGATCTGGTTTCCAGAGATCCCTTCTTGAAAGCCCGCCTGGTGGACTGGGAAGATGAGGATACGGATGCAGAAAAGGGCGAACACCATAGCCTGGCCGCACAAATCCATCAAGAGCTCCGGGACTATCTCGCATTGCTGCAGATAAAAACCCAGATTGATCTACC
>JBHIXQ010000358.1:0-309 GCA_041984705.1 Leptonemataceae bacterium
TATATTCCCCGCCCGGTGCTTCTGGACCGGATCAAACGCACATTGCAGAAGAACTATCCGCTTAGATGAAGTTTCAATTCCCTGGACTCCGAACTTTGCTGATTTCAGAGCCCACATGCTTTATTCTTCCGCCTGGGCATCCGCGTAATTCAGCACAGTAGACAATAAGGCCTCGGCTATGGGCGAGCTCTACTGCAGAGAAGGTCACGAGCATAAAGACACGGTTTCACGTGAAACGATACGTATTACATACTATTAGACAATAATCGGCGCTTATGTCACTTCCCCGTTCCTTTCACTCAATTGGGT
>JBHIXQ010000358.1:412-3781 GCA_041984705.1 Leptonemataceae bacterium
AAGATGATCCGTCCTGGCAGAGCTCCTGATCTGTCCTGGGCGAATCTTTGAGCCGACTGTTGCCCAGAATGGCTACTGGCCGGCATCACTATCCTCCCATGGACGACCATACAAGTCGTAAGCCTCCCGATCTGAGTATTTTTTAATGTGATCTCTCCCTTTACGAACACGGTAGTAATGACTCGGTACCGTCCCAGATCCCAGCTATGACCCCGTTTCGATTCGCGGTCCCGTGCACCAAGCTGCGAGGATAGTGTTTTGAGCATTTCCTCTTTGCCCACAGGAACGGTAACATTGATACCGAAGAGCTTGCCATTGGGATGAAAATGTAGCGTGATCTCCTGGTGTTCAGCATCTGGATTCTTCAGTATGACCATGGTCACCTTTTTGTCTTCAAAGATGGATGGTGCTTCTGCATCCGGGAATTCTGAATTAACCTGCTCCATCGCTTCGGAACGATTCATTCCCAGGGTAACGCCGCGATATCCGGGAGGGTCAGCGAAAAGGGGCATCGAAAGGAGCAAGGTCAATAATGCATAGATAGCAGTGGCTCTCATAGTCAATACGGAACCTGCGGTATATTTCGCTTCAAGAAAAACGATTCATTCATCTTCCTGCGAAGACTCCGGCAATCCTTTCACGCCCCCCGGACCCCACTGACCTGCGATGGACTGAACGAACCGGGCGCAACGAAAGAACCCGTTCTTTCGAACGCCATAAACCCTTTCTCTTCCACGGGCCTTTTTTTCCAACAATCCGGCCTCTTCCAGAATCCTGAGATGAGAAGTAATCGCCTGTCTGGAAATGTCCTTTCTATCACTGAGCTCCGTAATAGATGGGAATCGCCCCTGTCTGTTCCAGTTCTGGATCGTTTGCAAAAGAGCTATTCGCGCTGGATGTCCGAGAGCAGAAAATGTTTGAGCTGCCATTTCTTGAAGATCAGAGTTCATCTGCGAATCCACCGGATTCTTTTTTCTATGCCGTCTGTCCCTCTCCTCTTCCGTCCAGATCTCAACCCTTCCGGCACGAATACTTTCCAGCATCCGGCTTTTTTCTGCAGTTTCCTTCTGGATACCCGAAGTCTCCACGCTGCCGCTGGACTTTTTGCGCCTGCCATCGGTTTTCCTTCTAGCCAAGATTTCGATCCCCCTGATTGAGCATTCTCTCTATTTCGCCATAAGATCCAGATGACCTCTGCCTGAAACTTCCTGACTTCTGCCAGAGCTGCCGCCATTCGAACTGATCTTTCAGTCCTGCAAACGTGCGACTCTTCTGGCCCGCTCCAACATGCAATGCAGTATTGGCACAATGGCCCCATAGTTGTGCAATAAATAACTTGCATATCAGATAAGATATATATGCAATTTTTTCTTTGCATTTTCGTGGGTGCATGAAAAAAGCCCGACTGCATGGCCGGGCTTTTATGGGTTCCGGGTTCGATTCCCGGGAAGATGCTAGCGGGATTATTTTCCCAGAAGCTCTTTCATTTTGGATCCGATGTCTGCAGGAGACTGAACCACAGCAATGCCAGCTGCTGTCATCGCTTCCATCTTGCTCTGAGCTGTTCCTTTTCCACCGGAGATAATGGCGCCAGCATGGCCCATTCTCTTTCCCGGAGGAGCGGTCTGACCGGCAATAAATCCTACCATGGGTTTCTTGACGTTCTCTTTCACCCATTCGGCAGCATCTTCTTCGTCGGTACCGCCGATTTCGCCGATCATGATGATTCCTTCTGTATCTGGATCATCGTTTAGAAGTTGAATGGCATCTTTATGCTTGGTTCCAATTACCGGATCCCCGCCAATACCAATACAGGTGCTCTGTCCAAGGCCCACCAGGGAAAGCTGACCTACCGTCTCATAAGTCAGGGTTCCACTTCGAGAAACGACGCCAATGCTACCTGGCTTGTGAATGCTGGCAGGCATAATTCCAATTTTGCCTTTGCCCGGAGAAATGACGCCGGGGCAGTTGGGTCCAATCAGTCTGGTTTTGGAATTTTGAAGAACTGTATAAACTCGCGCCATATCGCGCACGGGAATACCTTCCGTGATACAAACGCAGAGTTCGATTTCCGCTCCTACAGCTTCCAGGATTGCATCTGCTGCAAAAGGAGGTGGAACAAAGATCACCGCCGCATTGGCGCCTTCGATTTCTTTTGCTTCTCTCAGAGTATTGAAAATGGGCACCCCAGGTCCGAACTGCTGTCCGCCTCGACCTGGAGTTACTCCGGCCACCACATTGGTGCCGTATTCAATCATCTGTTCTGTGTGAAAGGAACCTTCCTTACCGGTGATTCCCTGTACTACCACTCTGGTATCGTCTGTTACTAGTACTGCCATTATTATCTCCTATCCTACTATAGCTGTTTTGGAATTCTGCTGTTTGCTCATAATTGAAGTCGGCCGGTCTCTGGTCCGGAATCGGATCCAGACCAGAAATGGGCCGGGCTCTTCCATCTATTTTACAGCAGCCGCCACCTTTTCTGCGGAATCGCTCAGTTCCTCTGCCACAGTGATTGGCAGACCAGATTTCTGAAGGATTTCTCTTGCAAGTTCTGCATTAGTTCCTTTCAGTCGAACGATAAGTGGAACGCCAATCTGCACTTCTTGAGCAGCCTGAACGATTCCGTTGGCCACCCGGTCACATTGCACGATTCCACCAAAGATGTTTACAAAGATCGCTTTAACGTTAGGATCTTCCAGAATAATACGAAAGCCGTTGGCTACTGTTGTAGGATTGGCTCCCCCGCCTACATCCAGGAAGTTTGCAGGCTCGGCTCCGGCCAGTTTTACCAGGTCCATAGTGGCCATGGCCAGACCCGCTCCGTTTACCATGCATCCTACGTTTCCGTCCAGGTGAACATAGTTCAGATTGAATTCACCGGCTCGAACCTCCAGCGGATCCTCTTCTGTGATGTCGCGCATCTCAGCGGCTTCCGGATGACGAAACATTGCATTTTCATCGTAGCTGAACTTGCAGTCCAGAGCTACCAGATCGCCGGATTTTTCCACCACCAGAGGATTGATCTCCAGCATGGAGGAATCTTCTTCATCGTAGGCTTTCCACAGGGAAAGAAGGAAGGGAACGCCCTGCTTTAGCGATTCCTTGGGCAATCCAAAGGCAAAAAGAATCTCTCGGGCCTGCCAGGGCTGAAGTCCGATGGCCGGTTCTACCGGGACTTTGATAATTTTTTCGGGAGTTTTTTCAGCCACCTCTTCGATATCCATTCCACCTTCGGTAGAACACATTACGATGGGCTTATTGAGCGCGCGGTCATGAAGAATACTGAGGTACAGTTCGCGCTGAATGTCGGTTCCTTTCTCCAGGAAGATCTTATGAACTTGCTTCCCGGTACCGCCCGTTTGATGG
>JBHIXQ010000359.1:0-3780 GCA_041984705.1 Leptonemataceae bacterium
CCTCGCTGTGGAACTCGATGACGCGCCCCGTCGAGATGTCGATCAGGTGGTCGTGATGCTCGCGCTCGGCGTCTTCATAGCGGGATCGACCGTCGCCAAATTCAAGACGGTCCAGAATGCCGGTTTCGTCGAACAACTTAACCGAGCGATAGACCGTCGCCAGAGAAAGATCAGTGGTAACCTTGCGATACAGCCTGGAAAATTCGCGAAGTTCCTCAGAGCTGGCACCCAGGGGGTTGTATTCCAGTAGCTGCAATAGAGTCTGGAATCGATTCCAGTCCGGATTGCATTTCTCTATCCAGGCTGCCGGTGTCATAGGAAAGTCCGATTTACGCAGTAGTAAGGTATCAAGGTCAAGTAGAATCCAATCCCACCTATGCTGGCCCTCAGCAAATGTTCAAAATAGGCAACGGACTTCCTTTTTTTCCTTGATTATTAGCACCCAGAGATACCATAGATTCCATGCCTCAGCCCATCGATAACGAAGAACTAGAACATGTATTAAAAAAGTGGACCTCCACTCCTTTTGGTCGAAAGGCCTTTCTTGCAGCAGTGCCTACGCTCATGGCCGCCTGTGTTTCCGGAGACCGAAACCGGGAAGGCGACAATACCGGCCAGGATTCGGCACTTACTGTAGATCAGGAGAAGGAACTTACCCGCGCTGTCCTTCCTGAACTGGAAAAGGATTTTCCCAGGATGCAAAATGGTGCGGTCCAGGGATATATCAATAATGTAGGTCAGAAAATCGTAGCTCGCAATGGCCTGGCACGAAACCCCTACACCTACACCTTTCGCGTGGTTGAGGCGCCCTACCCCAATGCATTCGCACTTCCAGCCGGTACCGTTTTTGTTACTCGCCCTCTGGTAGCCATGGCAGAAACCGAAGCAGAACTGGCCGGGGTTCTGGGTCATGAGATTGGCCATATTAAGGCCCGGCATACGGCGGAACGTATGCAGGAAGAAAAGAATGACTGGCTGTATACCGGTATTGGAGCTCTCATCGGCGCTTTACTGGGGTATGGTATTGGTCGATCTGCCTGTCCCAAGGGTGACAGCGATTGCGTAACCTCGGCAACATTGATTGGAACTGGTCTCGGCGCAGGTGCTGGGTATCTGATCAGCAAATATGCATTCTTCGCCAATTCCCAGGAAGATGAAATGGAAGCGGACCGAGTGGCTTTTAGGACCGCGGTAAATACTGGTTACCATAAGGATTACGTAGGCAAATTCTACGAAAAGCTGTATCAGATCGAATCCGGTGGTGACGATGATAGTGAATTGTTCTCCAAGTTGAATGATGCCATGACTACCCATCCTCCAGCGGAAGAACGAGTGAAGCAAATGCATGAACTGGCATCCTCCGTTGGTGGAGCCGGAAACGGTGTTGTCTCTACACCGTATTTCGACAACATTCGAAAAGCCTGTGATGCCTGAGAATTCCACTCGAGCAAATATCCAGAAAGCCATAGGGGCCACAGATTCTGTGGCCCTTTCTTATTCTACCACAGACTCAGATGGCACCGATGTACCGGTAGTTCTGCTGCATGGGCTCTTTGGTTCTTCCAGAAACTGGCAGTCCATCGCTCAGGAGCTATCAGATCAAAGGACTGTGTATTCTCTGGATCAAAGAAACCACGGAAACAGTCCCCATACGGAAACCCATTCTCTCTACGATATGGTGGCGGATCTGCACAAATGGCACAACGATCATCTATCAAGAAAGGCGATCTATGTGGGTCACTCCATGGGCGGTCTGGCGGTGATGGCGCTGGCATTGATCTATCCCGAACTGGTAGAGAAGCTAGTAGTAGTGGACATTGCACCGCGAAACTACGCACCTCACCACGACCTGGAATTCCAGGCGCTGGAAATGGATGTATCAGGATACAAGAGTCGATCCGAAATTGATGCTGCCATGGCGAAGATCCATCCTGTGGCGGCCGTGCGAAAGTTTCTCCAGATGAATCTGGAGCGAGATAAAGAAGGATATCGCTGGGCCATCAACGTTTCGCCTCTTAAAAATGCAGCCTATCTGAGTGGATTCCAGGAGAGCTTTCCCGAGCTAACTTTTGAGGGCTCCACTCTGGTTGTGAAGGGACAGAACTCAGACTATATTCAAGAAAGTGACCGTCCGCTGTTTTCCAGATATTTTCCTTCCAGCCGACTGGTAGAGCTAAAAGGGGCTGATCACTGGTTGCACTACAGCGCACAAAAAGCGTTTATCGAAACGCTTCGAGCTTTTCTGGAAAATGGATGATTGAGAACCGGAAAATCCGGCGACACTGACTCAAAATTGCATCCTCGCATCAGAAATTCATTAGAAAGAATACTTGTCCCAAAAACTGAAATGCCAGAAAATTAGACTCGGTTTTAATGCTGGAGTCCGGATTCTCTGTTTTCGCATGAAAAAGCTCATTCCATCCCTGTTTGCGGCCCTTCTTCCTGTGCTTTCTTTTGGGACGCACTGTCAGCCGGGTCT
This sequence comes from Leptonemataceae bacterium, assembly GCA_041984705.1. Lineage (GTDB taxonomy): Bacteria > Spirochaetota > Leptospiria > Leptospirales > Leptonemataceae > UBA3465. The sequence goes on from JBHIXQ010000359.1 coordinate 2,480, forward strand.
GGATTGTCGCCTGGAAGATAGCAATTGTGACACCTTTGCTCTCAGTGCTCTGATTCTTTCGCAATCCATTCAGTTTCGAGTCCCCCATACCCAGCAGGCCACCTGTTACGATAATGCTGCTGTTCAAAGCTGCCCTGTACCCGCATTTCCGCGCCAGGATGCAGATCATTTCCGAGCCCGGTCGTTTCTGGGACTGAACAACGGAGAAATCGCACAGGACAGGGAGACGGGAATACTCTGGAGAAGATGCCTGCTGGGACAAATCTGGGATGGCTTTAGCTGCACGGGAGCCCCTTCCACTTTTGATCATGCCAATGCGATCACGGAGTGCAGTGCTCTCCCTGAATCTCCGTACGGTCCCTGGCGGGTCCCGAATTTTAGAGAGCTCAACACCTTCTTTCAATACACAGGAAGTAGTCCTGCTGTGATTTCCAGTGTCTTTCCCAGTCATCCCGGCACCCTGGGGGTTTGGTCCAGCACGACAGTGCAGGCCAACCCCACAAATGCGCTGGCCATGAACCTGACCAGCGGTGCCGTGCTGAGCTATGGAAAAACGAATACAAGATACGTTCAATGCGTAACAGGAAACGAACTACCTCTTGCAGACTTTCGCATAGTCCAGGCCGGAATTGTGCAGGATACAGGCACCGGTTCTTACTGGACCAGCTGTCCACTTATGGCATCCGGCGCGCTGGATACTTCATCCACTTGCGCCGGGCCACTGCAGAGCGCGAATTGGAGCAATGCTCTGCAACGGTGTTCTGCTCTGGATGGCACAGCAGGAATCAGTGGTTGGAGGCTACCCACCATACAGGAGCTATTTTCAATTCCAGACTACAATAGCTCTAGCGGCTCTATGTTGAACGATACCTACTTTCCCAATGGGCCCACCGGGGTCTGGGTCTCAACTACAGCCGTATTCTCTGCTCTATCAGACGGATTTCAGATTCGCACCACAGCTACTCCCTTTGATACACAAACCACCGGAAAGAATTTAACGCTGCCCCATATCTGTATAGCGCCCTGAGACAAATCCCTGGATTCGCACAACGGAAAAGGACCTGTATTAAGAGCACTACTTTCCGCGTACTCAAAAATCCGCTGAAATTCGCATGTTAGGAATGCAGGATTCGAAGAAGTCATATGCAGCGGAATTTCAAGCAATCATGATTCGCACCATGTCCATTAGCGGACTCGCAATTCAGATTACAACCGGCAACCTGACTCGCGGGTCGGATGGTTGACAAACCGAAGAGGCTAAGATAGGCGAAAAGAAGCAAACAGATCCACGCGATTCCGGG
>JBHIXQ010000360.1:0-3777 GCA_041984705.1 Leptonemataceae bacterium
GGAGGATGGATACGAAGGTATAGTAGAGAATCCTCACTATTATTCTCGAGTGCAGGCGGAGAATCTCCTGGGCTGCATCAGCACTTTATTGATGGCTGGATTCTCCTCAGAGTCTGTTCGGGAAGCGGCCAGACATGCAGAGCCGGTTTCGGGAGGGCGATTTCACATACTCAGAAAGGATGATCGAATTCTGGTAGACGATACCTACAATGCCAATCCGGACTCTTTTCTGGCAGCCATTGCATCCTTGAGAAAGATGCTTCCGCATGGCAGGCTGCTTTGCCTTGCGGGTCAGATGGCGGAACTGGGCAGTGCCGGAAAGGCCGGTCATAACGAAGTGGGCCATGCCTTGAAATTGGATGATTATTCCCTTCAGGTGGTGGGATCGGAAGGGGCGCTCAGCTATCTTCAGGGATACGGCATTCATTACCGGAGTGGCCAAATCCAGAAAACGGATTCAGAAGGCATTGAGGGGAAAGCGGGTATCTCGCCAGTAGCAGGTGGCGGCGGTCCGATGACCGGTAGCCTGGGCGGAGATTCCGGTGCAGATTTTAATGCAGACCCGGATAAAGAAAACGGCCAGGGCAATGTTGACAACCCCGACTCTGATCTCAGGTTTTTCTTTCCGGACAGCGCAGAGCTTGCCGATCATATAGAGAGGCATTCGCAATTTTATCTTTCATTTGATGGAATCCTGGCCAAGGGTTCTAGAAGCGCCCGCATGGAGAAAGCCTGCGAAGCTCTCAAGCGAATCGGTTATGTTTGAATACCTGTACACCAACTATGATATGCCGGGTTTTTTTCGATTATTCGGCTTTGTCAGTTTTAGAGCCCTGCTGGCCGGACTGTTTTCCATGACATTGTCCTTCGTTGTAGGGGACCGAATCATTCGATGGCTTACAGGTTTGAAATTCCGGGAAACCATCCGCGATGACGGTCCCTCGTCCCATGCCTCCAAGGCGGGCACACCAACCATGGGCGGAATTCTTATTCTTCTGAGTCTTACCGTTTCCTGCGTATTGTTTGGCAATTTCTCCAATCTGCACTTCAATCTGATTCTGTACTGTACTTTGCTTCTGGGAGCCATTGGGTTCTGGGACGATTATTCCAAAGTTGTTCTGAAGAAGAAGGGCGGCATGAGTGCACGCACCAAGATGGCGCTTTCTATTCTTATAGCTGCATTCTTTCTTCTCATGTACATCAACTATACTCCGGCAGAAGTTGCGCGAAAGGATGGCATCAATTATCAGACAGCGGATCTGTTTATTCCCTTTATCAAGGGTCCCGTATGGACCATGCCTCTCATTCTCGGGGTAGCGTTCTGGCTCTGCGTTATTCTGGGAACCGTGCACGGAGTAAATCTTACGGATGGTCTGGACGGCCTGGCCATTGGAAACGTATCCATTGTAACTGTAACATTTGGCGTTCTGGCATACATCACAGGCTCGCCCCGAATGGCGGATTACCTTAACATACCCACAGTCACCGGTGCGGTGGAGATCAGCGTTTTTCTTGCCGCTCTGGCCGGAGCCGGGATTGGCTTTCTCTGGTTTAATGCTGCTCCTGCAAGGATATTCATGGGAGATACCGGTTCTCTATCTCTGGGGGGCGCTCTGGGAATGACAGCCATTGTTCTCAAAAAAGAGATCCTTCTTCTTGTGGCCGGGGGAGTCTTCGTACTGGAAGCACTTTCGGTAATACTCCAGGTAGGAAGCTACAAACTGCGAAAAAAGAGAATCTTCAAAATGGCTCCTCTGCATCATCACTTTGAAGAGCTGGGATGGCCAGAAACAAGAATCGTTGTAAGGTTCTGGCTCATTGGATTGATTCTAAGCCTGGTGTCTCTCTCCACTCTTCGCATCCAATAGATATGTCTTCTTTTCTGGAAAGGAAACGGGTTCTGGTTCTGGGAGCCATGGGCAAATCCGGCCGAAGCTTGCAGGAGTTGCTCTACGAGCTTGGATCCACCATTGCAATAACGGATCAAAACCAGGAAGGCAAACCTGCGGTGCCTGTAGAAATGGATCTTCGTCCTGAGCAGGGGCGATCCATTTTAGATCAGTTTCATCCAGATTACGTTGTTACAGCACCCGGAGTTCCCCTGTCGTTGCCTGTCTTTGAAGCTGCGCGAAGCGAAGGTATCCCGGTATACGGAGAACTGGATCTGGCCTTTCATGTAATGGAAGATCAGGGAAAGCATCCCTATGTGTTTGCTGTAACAGGTACCGATGGAAAGTCCACCACTGTGAGCATGATCGAGCACATCCTGAAGCAATTACCTTTTGCGCCATCGGTGGTTGCCTGCGGAAACATAGGATTGCCTCTTTCGCAGGTGGTGCTGGACGGAGTTCCAGATATCCTGGTAGTGGAATGTTCCAGTTTTCAACTGGAATCCGTGGAGCATTTTCATCCCAATACTGCATGTATCTTGAATCTTGCGGCCGCACATATGGATCGATATGATTCCATTGATGAGTATGCCCAGGCGAAAGCCAACATAGGCCGGATGCAGGGCACCGAGGATCTGCTGCTCATTGCAGACGAATTCCCCTATCTGAGCGAATTTGATCAGCTGAATGGTAGGCTGGAGCGTCTGGATGTGGAAAGTTTTGGAAATGGGTATGGTCCCTTTCTGGATGCCCTTCGCATTCCTGGAAAGCATAATCGCTGGAATCTGTTGTTTGCATTGAGAATGATCCAGGATTATTTCATCAGAAACAGTATCTCCTGGGAGGACAACGCCACCGCTCTCAAAGAAGCCATCGCATCTTTCAGTGGATTGCCCCATCGCATGGAGGTGGTGGCAGAGAAGTCCGGCATTCTCTTTATCAATGATAGCAAGGCTACTACAGTACAGTCCGCTCAGATGGCAAAGAATTCTTTCGCGGGCCGGCCCCTGCATATTCTGATGGGTGGACTGGATAAGAAAGGGGATTTTGCCTCCTTTCGAGCCAATGCTTCACAATGGATCTATCCGTTTGGACAGGCCGGACCGGCCATCCAGAAACAGACCCAGGCCGCGCATAACTACGGCGATCTTGCGGCGGCCTTTCATGCTGCCTGCAGCGCAGCGTCCAGACAGAGTCTGGCCCTTGCCGCAGACGAAAATGATAAGCCTGTAGTTTTACTGAGCCCTGGCTGTCCTTCCCAGGATCAATACCGGAATTATGAGGAGCGAGGAAACCATTTTCGCAAGCTTGTGGAGGAATGGAAACCATGAGCGGCACCGGAACAGCAATCCCGGACTCCTCTGCGCGAAAACCGGATCTATGGATTTTCTTGAATACTTTGATTCTGGGCGGCCTGGGCCTGATGATACTATTATCTGCATCCGCATTGCAGGCCAATCTGGATCTTGAGGATCCTTATTATTATGCCCGTCGTCAGGCAGTATTCTCTATAGCTGGAATCATTGGATTTTTTGTCATCGCACGCTTCTCACCGCAAATGTTGAAGAAGCTGGCTTTGCCCTCCATGCTGGTGGCCCTTGCATTACTGCTTCTGGTATTCGTTCCGGGAGTGGGCCGATCAGTGGCTTCTTCCCGGGATAGTTTCCACAGATGGATAGATCTGGGGTTCTTTTCATTTCAGCCATCCGAGTTTGCCAAGGTAGCTCTTGTACTCTATGTCTCTGCAATGCTTCTGGATCGTAAGGGGCAATTCGAACAATTTTCGCTGAAGGAGCTATTGCGATCCTTAATTCTGGTGGGATCGGTACTGGCTGCCATTCTTCTGGAGCCTCAGTACGGAACCACACTTACGCTCATAACCGTAATC
>JBHIXQ010000361.1:0-272 GCA_041984705.1 Leptonemataceae bacterium
CTGCAACCACAGCATTGCTGCTCTACTCTCTGGTTTTGATCCTCCCGGCCTCGCCGGTCACATCGGCTCCACTCCAGCCGGACAAACTGGATGAACTCTACGAAGATCTGGCAGATGTAAAACTTGAGCCGGCGAATCCGGGTGTTGCGCTTCGAAGACTTTCGCTACACCTACGAGGAACCATTCCTTCTATTCAAGAGCTGGAGCACTTTGATTCCTATCAAGGGGATGAGCAGATGGCTCGCATCAACTATGCTGTGGCTTTTTTGCGA
>JBHIXQ010000361.1:282-3772 GCA_041984705.1 Leptonemataceae bacterium
TGAATTCGCACAATACTGGGGCACCTATTTCGGCTCCCTTTTTAGAGAGCAGACTGAAGGAAGAGATCTGAAGTATGCTAGCTTCTATAACTATTTAAGTCAGTCCCTTCATCAGAACAAACCCTACGATGTTCTGGTTACGGAAATGTTAACGGCATCGGGATCCCCGGATGAGAATCCAGCAGTTAACTTTATAGTTCGGGATGGAGGGGATCCATTGCAACTGGCCGAGTATACCGGGCGATTGTTCCACGGAAAAAGACTGGAATGTGCGAGATGCCATGATCATCCGTTCTACAAAGGCTACACCAAAAGGGATTATTACGGCCTGGCAGCTTTCTTTTCCCAGCAGTATACCACAGACCAGTATGACAAAAAATTCGAAGGCATTACCGGTCTCAAGTATGTGCCCAGAAATGAAGTAGAGAATCTCCCCACGGAGTCCCAGAAGCAGTATCAGAACGCCTGGCAGAAATTTTATCGAGATTACTGGAACAAGCTATATCAGCAGCAGAAGAAAGCCCATCGTCAGGGCACCGAACTCAAGTATGACGCTGTTTTTCGAGTACCGGAACTGGGTCTGCGGTTTCCCATAAGTGACGATGAACCCGGTGGAGATCTGGTCCAACCGGTTTATCCGGATGGAACCAGGGCCACTCTTAAAGAGGGAGTGGATCGACGGGCCATTCTGGCTAGCTGGTTTACAGATCGCCGAAATGACAGATTCCGCAAGGTATTGATCAATCGCATCTGGACTCGATTAATGGGTTGGAGCTTCTTTACTCCCATGGATGACTGGAACGATAGCACCGAAATCCAGGGCGAAGAGATTCTAAATCATCTGGACCAGGTGTTTGTTCAGCAAAACTATCGAGTGAAAGATCTCATCCTGTACATTGTAAGCTCCAGAGCCTACGCGAGATCTATGCCCGGTAAAGACTCCAGGGATGCATCTTCCAGCATTCGCTACTTCCAGGCGCAAAGAATGGATGCGGATCAGCTTATGAATTCGCTGATCAAGGGTTCCTTTGCCATGACCATTTCCGATATTCGGGAACGAAGGATTGCGCTGGCTGCCAGCATTCCGGATCTTTCTAAAATCAACCTGAAGGGTCTGGGGGCATTAAAATCTCCTTCGCCAAATCAAAGGGATTTTTCCAGCGCAGCAGAAGTGGAACGCCCGGTGCGATATAACTCATTTCTGGCCGTATTTGGTGCCGGCCCCAGAATCGACATCGCAGACGACGAAATGGCCCCGACTATTGAGCAGGTGCTTACATTGTTGAATGGCAGGCTTACCAACCGACTGTCTCAGAATTTTGCGCGAAAGGGATCCTATATTCATCAGTATTATCAGAAAGATGGAAACATCAAGGATGCAGCCAATGCCATTTTTCGAAGTCTGCTTTCAAGAAAGATGAGCGATGCAGAATGGCAGCAGATCCAGACCCTCACTGCCACTGATCTGGCAGGTAATAGAAAGGATAGATTCAACCAGGAAGCGCTTCAGGATCTGATCTGGAGCATATTTAACAGCCAGGAGTTTATTCATATTAACTGAGACCGCATGGTCTTTCAGGGGAGCCATATTATGAAAATGCATCGATCCAATACTTCCAGCGAACAGGATTCTGTTGATACGAATCCTGAATCCTTTGCGGATAACAGCTTCGGTAGCCTGAGTCGAAAGAGCTTTCTGCGAAAGACCGCAGGTTTTCTGGCCGGACTGGGTCTGGCCAATGGAGCAGCCGATGCCCTGGCGAAAAGCCTGGGACTCAGCGGGCGACTGGGCGCAGAAGAAATGCCAGAATGGGACGATGATCCCTATGACATCGTTCTTCCGAGCAAAGTCAAAAGCGTCATTTTCATAAACATGGCTGGCGGAATGAGCCATGTGGATACGCTGGATCCCAGAAGCAATCAAAGTGCCTTTGGAACCGTGAATTCTTCTGTTAAAGGAATTCAGATTGGAGAGCCTTTTCGCAAGACTGCGGCTCAGCTCAAACACCTTAGTATGATTCGCTCTACCTGGTCTGAAGATGGAGACCATGGATTCGCACAAAAGCTATTGAATACTGGCTATCGAATGACGGAATCGGCAGGATTTCCCGATATCCCGTCCTGGGGATGTACCGTAGCCTATGCCAAGAAAAAGGACTACAAAGGTCCGTACTTTCCTTCCGTGGTAACCCTGGGCCAGAGAGGCGGCGTCATTGGACGTCATGGCTTCCTTCCCATACGATTTTCTTCGTTTCATATTGGCAACGTAGACCAGCCCATCAACAATCTGACTCCGGCGGCCGGGCGAATCACCGAGGAAAGACTGAAGCGAAGAGAGCAGTTCTTGAATCTATTAAATGATGGCTTTGAAAGCCGCTCCCAGGCATCCCAGGTTCAGGTCTGGCGCGGTATGTTCGATTCCGCTCTGGAATTCATGAACAGCGATCAACTGGTAACCTTTGACTTGAGCAAAGAAAGTGCAGTAAATCGGCGGAGATACGGAGAGACCTGGGCGGGAAAGGCCATGCTTATGGCCCGACGATTGGCTCAGGCCGAGGTGCCTTTTATTCAGATTACCATCGGTGGTTGGGATACCCACAATAACAACCGTGCCAAGATCGCAGACATCATGAAGGAAGCGGATCCGGCCATCGCGGCTCTGATCGAAGATCTGGCGGGTAGTGGACTTCTGGATCAAACCATGTTCTATCTTTCCAGCGAGTTTGGAAGAACTCCTGTGGTAGGTGAACGAGATGGCAGGGACCATTTTCCAAAAGTATGGACCAGCTTGATGGGAGGAGGACCGGTGCCCCGGGGAGCTGTGTTTGGAGAAAGCGATAAGAAAGCGCAAAGACCGGCAAGAGAAGACCAGGCCTATCATGTACGGGACGTGACCGCCACGTTATACCGGGCAGCGGGACTGGATCCAGAGCAAACCCTCACAACAGGCAGTGGTCGTCCCTTCCCGCTGGTGCCCAGAAGTGCGAAGATCATTGAATCCATGCTCAGAGGATGAAACGTGGACTGACTCCGTCCATCGTATGCTTACTATCTCCAGATATTGCCTGCTATTCCTGGCGATTGCTCTGTGGGCATCGGACCTGGCTTCGAATCCAGATCCGGCCCATTTTGCATCGCCATTTATTGTCGATACCTGATATGCAAAAAATCTCCTATTCAATTGCTCGATGGGTCGTAAAGATAACCGGGTGCACCCTTCTATTAATCTGAATCCTACCCTTTCTCATGGGCTCCGTCTTGCATCGCTAATAAGACTAACCGTCCTGCTAATGCCTGGCCTTTCGTCCTGCCAGAAGTCAATGCAGCCTGCCAAAACGGAAGTCCGGGTATCTACAGAAATTCCAGAGCTAAAGGGACGGGTTAACGATTATGCAGGATTGCTTTCTTCCGATGAAATCAAAGAGCTCAGTGAAATCTCCAGCACTCTGGAAGAAAGAACTGGCGCTCAACTGGTCATATTGATAGTGGC
>JBHIXQ010000362.1:0-3497 GCA_041984705.1 Leptonemataceae bacterium
GTCATAGAACCTTGCATAGTCCTGGGCTGCAGCCATATGAATTACCGAATGCTCCGGGTTCAAGGCTTCAATGATAACCCGGCCCTGGAACTGCCCTCTGCCTGCTCGGCCCGCCACCTGCATAAGAAGAGAAAACGTTCGCTCCTGGGCGCGATAGTCGGAAAGCATAAGACCCTGGTCTGCCTGCAGGACGCCTACGAGGGTAACATCCGGAGCATCCAGACCTTTGGCAATCATCTGAGTACCCATAAGTATATCAAGTTCCTTGCGAAAGAATCGATGCAATGAATCCTGTAGATTCTTGCCTCCCCTGGATGTATCTGTATCCACTCGTTCAATTCTTGCATCCAGGAAACGAGATGCCAGGAACTCCTCCAATCGCTGAACGCCTGTGCCAGTGGCTTTTGTCTTTCCTCCACACTGCGGACAGGTTCCATCGTTTCGCGCATTGTAGGCGCAGTAATGACACAGAAGAATGTCTGGTTTGTGAAAGTGGAGAGTGACAGAGCAACGTGGGCATTTTATGGTGCTGGCGCAGTTGTCGCAGTATATGAATGGCTGATATCCTCTGCGATTCAAAAGCAGAATGGTTTGCTGTCCAATTTTTAGATTCTTCTCTATCTCTGTGATCAATTGTCCGGAAATTGGATTTTGATTTGTGGGAGCCTGTAGAACCTGCACCTGCGGCAGGCTGCCGGATGCTCGACCGGAAATGGAATGGTAATGGAATAGTTCTGGATGAGTCTGGCAGGCTCGCCGACTTTCCAGTCTGGGAGTGGCGGATCCTGCGATAATCATGGCATCCCTGGAATTTGCGATCCAGCGAGCCAGCAACCTGGCATCGTATCTGGGAGCGCTATTCTCCCGATAGGAGCTATCGTGTTCTTCATCGATGATGATGTATTTGAGCGCATCTACCGGCGCGAATATGGCGGATCTTGTGCCCACCACCAGTCTTCGCTTCTTCTGGATGATAGACAGATAATTCAAGAACCGCTCTTTTGCTGGCAGTCCAGAATGTAGAAGTGCGATGGCAGAACCAAACACTTCCTGAAGCCTCTGGATCATTTGAACCGTAAGAGCAATCTCCGGAACCAGCAGCAGTGCGCCCTTCCCTTCAAGAAGAGCATCGCGCATCAAATGAATATAGACCTCGGTTTTTCCCGAGCCGGTGATTCCATGCAATAGATGCATCCGGCCGGCCTTATGGTTTTCTTTAATGTCCTGATAGATGGCAGACTGTTCCGGGTTGAGGGTATGTCTGGGGCTGGGTGCGGGAGCAGCCTCTATGTCCGGTATCTTGAAATTTCGTGATGAGGTGGTCTGAAAGGAAACCGGCGGCGAAGGAAACATTTTGAAGAGCCCTTCTCCAGGTCCGCAGATGTAGTAGTCTGCAAGTCTGTCTGCCAGTTCGATCTGATCTTTTGTTACTACCGGCACGGGGTCCAGTACCGCTTCAATGTCCAGCACCCGATCTGTTTCTGCGGTATCTGTGATTTCGCATATGATGCCGATTTCCTCTCGATTGTTCAGTTTGACCTGAACCCGGCTTCCAATCTCTGGCTCCATATCCGGAGCAATGCGGTAGTCCAGGGCACGGTCCAGGGGTAATCGGAATAGAACTCGTGCGAAGCGATCGAACACAGATGGCAGGATTATGTCAGTTCTGGCAATGAAAAGGCCTTTTCCAGACTGGAAAGTATTTGCTTTTTCAGTTTGATTTCTTGCTCTCTGGCTGTCTTGTAGGAGGCATCGTCACCGCTGGCCTGGGCCTTTCTGGTTCTGCCTTCCAGGGAAAGCAATGCAGCCGGACTTCGCACTACTACAGCGCCAATTTGCTGGGAAAGAACAGGCATCTGAATCACTTCGCCGGATTCTGAGAATTGTTTGGCCCCCTCTTCTCCAAAAAGCAGTACAGCTGCTGGACCGGTAATCAATGCAAGTTTGATGGATTCTCGCTTAATGGTGTCTTCCAGATGGGTAAGGCAGTTCAGGGTCCTTTCGTTCCAGTCATCGGCTGTGCTGGTTTCTGTTACGAAATGGCAGGCCGGCAATTGCTGGAAATGCAAATCTTCCATCGAAAGGCCCATGCGCTCCACCATGCGCCGAAACAGATCGTCCTCCTGCTCACTGGCAAAATAGACCTTCTGGCTACGATCCCTGGCTTCCGTCTGCTTTCCAAAGGGGCCCTCAAAATGAACTACCAGTACAGGTTTTCGCCCCTGGATATAGAATCGCCTCGTGGCATAGATACGATCGCTACATAAAGTGCATTTCTGATTGGCTGCCAGTTGCAGATTCGCCGGAGGCCCTGGCCTCCTTCCAGGGGATAGACCCTTCTGGCGATGATCAGCATCGGAAGCGGAATCTGTACTGCCTCCGGCCGAGCTGACGGGGGACGATTCGGTATACCCTGGGGATGCATTATGAAAGGCTGAACGAAGCAGATCGGCCATTCCAGAAAAATCGAAATGTTCCGGGCGGGTCTGACCTTCCGTGGTCCAGATCAGGTTCTCATTTTCCAGCACCTGACCCAGATCCTGGAGGATATCTTCCATCTCATCCAGGGGTTGTGGAAGATTCCTGTTCTTTCTCTCCTCGCCTATCATTGAATCTGGTCCAGGTCGATTTTCAGGGATTTGATCTTTCTATGCAAGTGGGTTCTTTCCAGACCCAAAAATCGCGCTGTCTGGCTAATATTTTTATCATTCTGCTTGAGAGCGCGCATAATATAATCCTTTTCGAATTCCTTGCGTGCCGTTTTAAGATCCGAGGACAGAGGTCCATCGTTACCCTCGCCTTCCACAGGAAACTGTCGCAAATGCAGTTGCACGTCTGTTTCTGTGATTTCCGGGCCCTCTGAAAGTATGGCGATTCGCTCCACAACGTTTTTTAGCTCTCTTACGTTTCCAGGCCAGGGATAATGAGTGAGAGCTTCCAGAGCACCCTGGGTAAATGTTCTTGGATCGATCTGATTTTCCTTCAGGGATTGTCTGAGGAAATGATCCAGAAGCAGAGAAATGTCTCCGGGTCTTTCGCGAAGAGCTGGCATGACAATGGGGATTACATTCAAGCGAAAGTAAAGATCCTCGCGAAACTTACCTTCTTTAATAGCCTGCAAAGGATCGATGTTTGTAGCTGCGATAATACGAACATCCACCTCAATGGTTTCTGTGGATCCCACTCGGCTGAATCGTTGTTCTTCAAGGACGCGAAGCACTCTAGCCTGGGTGGCCAGCGACATATCACAGATTTCATCCAGAAAAAGTGTCCCACCATTGGCCTGCTCGAATTTGCCAATTCTCCTCTCCGAGGCGCCGGTAAAGGCGCCTTTTTCATGCCCGAACAATTCGCTCTCTATGAGTTCCCCGGGAATGGCAGCGCAGTTTACATCCACAAATGGGTTTTCTGCGCGTTTCGAGTTGCGATATATAGCCCGGGCTACAAGCTCCTTTCCCGTACCGTTTTCGCCATAGATAAAAACCCTGGCGTTGGTG
>JBHIXQ010000362.1:3510-3764 GCA_041984705.1 Leptonemataceae bacterium
ATTCGTTGCTGGAATCTGAAGGATGGAATTGATTCTTTCCAGGACAATATCCAGACTTAAAGGTTTTTCCAGAAAGTCTATGGCCCCCTTCTTGGTGGCGGTCACTGCCTGTTCGATGGTCCCATGCCCGCTGATCATCAATACAGGTAGAGCCGGATACTCTGCGCGAATCTTATCCAGGATTTCCAGACCATCCTCTTTGCCCATCCAGACATCCAGAAGGATCATATCCGGTCTCTGGGTTTTAAGATTCT
>JBHIXQ010000363.1:0-3453 GCA_041984705.1 Leptonemataceae bacterium
ATGGATGGTCTGGTTATGTGATTTTATAGCAGGACCTTTGTTATAGAGCAACCTGGCGGAAAAGTCATCGCCATCGCTACAGCAGACCAGCTACATCTGTATCAAAGCATAAAACTGGGTGTAATCAAGAAACTGGCGCTGGACGGATACGGTCATATCTTTGATGAAAAGAATGTGATGGTATCGGCCACTCACACACATGCGGCTACTTCCAATCATAGCTGGTATACTCTGTTCAATCTGTTTAACGGCGTAACTGGCTTTGATGAATTGCATTACCATGTAGTTGTTAACGGTATTGCACAATCCATTGAAGAAGCCTATGACAATCGACAGGCAGCGGTAATCAAGTTCGCCAGAGGCCCGGTAGAAAACGGTGGATTCAATCGTTCCACCATCGCCTACCAGACCAACCCGGATGCTGAAGATTACCCGGAAAACATCGACGAGAACATGACTCTGCTTCGTTTCGATTCAATAGATGGCCAGCCCATCGGAGCCATCAACTGGTACGGAGTGCATGGCACTTCTCTTGGAATCAACAACAGCAGAATCCATGGTAACAACAAGGGATGGGCTGCCTATGAAATGGAAAAGCAAATGGGAGCCAACTTCGTTGCTGCATTCGCACAGAGCACCGTAGGAGATGTAAGTCCCAACGAACCGGACCCATCAGATATTACTCTGGCATTTCTACGGCCGACGGACCTGGATCCAACCCTGGATACTCTGGACAACCCGGTCATCCATGGTCAGAAACAACTGAATAAAGCCCTGGAACTCTATGCCAGTGCCCAGGAGATGGAAGTGAATGTAGATTACAGGCATAGCTATGTAAACTTCAACAACGTGCCTGTTTCTACCAACTACATTGGTAGCCATCGCATGGATTACGATACAGAAGTGGATCAGAATCAAGCATCCACCTGCGTGGCTACTGTGGGCGCGGCATTCCTGGCGGGAGATGAGGAAGGCGCCCCGGTGGACTTCGCAGAAGAAGGGGAAATTCGAAACAGCTACACTTTTGAGAATGGTCAATGGGTGCGAAACGAATACAACCTGACCAATCTGGATGGAGTGGCTCAGATTCTGGGAGTTTTCTGGCCTCTTGCTTCACAGGTACTTCAGACTACGAAGTACGATGCCTGCGCCAAAGAGAAGCTGGCTTTGCTCCCTGTAGGCGAAGTGGATGATTTCTGGTTTCCCAATCCAGAAGTTCCCTTTATTCCTGTTAATGTTCCCATGCAGAGCTTTCGCATTGGAGATCTGGTCATCGCAGGTTCTTCTTTCGAGATTACCACACTGGCAGGTCGGCGAGCCGAATCCGTCTTACTGGACACATTGGGCCCGGCCGGGGTGAATCATATAGTCATTGGGCCCATGGTGAATTCGTATACGAATTACCTGGCCACCCGAGAAGAATATGCAGCCCAGCATTATGAAGGCTCCTTTACGGTATTTGGGCCTTTCTCGGCGGCGGCTTTTCGCCAGGAAATGGATCGGCTGGCCCAGGATATGGTGAACAATCAACCCAGTGATCCGGGCCCTGTTCCTCCTGACCTGGCCAGCCAGCAGCTCATCGAAACCTGGATCTCAGCCAATGGAGTAGTAAACGATGGTGGGGATTTTGGAAAGGTTCTTGCGTCTCCCACATCGGCCTACAATGCAAACCGGGATTCGGTGACCGTAGTGTTCCAGGCCGCTCACCCGAGAACAGCTCTGATCAAAAAGCTGGATGGCACACTGTCTAGCTACTATGATCCATCCACCTATCGGATGATCGAGATCCAGCGCCGAGTCAATGGAAACTGGCAAACCGTAGCCACGGAAGACGATCCCTACACCAGTCTCCAATGGATTCGCACGGGCGGTGATCTCAGTGCCACATCGGAACTAACCGTTCTCTGGAAGATTCGCAACCAGGCTCCGGGCACCTATCGTATTCGCTATCACGGACTGGCAAAGCGCTGGTATTTCTTCTGGACGTCCTATCAGAAGTTCACCGGCACAACGTCCAGCTTTCAGTTGCAATAAGCCAACCTGGATCTTTTAGCCCGGCCCCATGGGCCGAACACTCCTCGGGCCTGCGATCTTCGCAGGCCCTTCTTTTTCCGGAACCGCATCAAACGGACTTATTAAAGAGGGAATGCAGAAAGATTTCCGACAGACCTGGAGATCCATTTTCGACCCAATACGCGTCCAGACCAGGATCAGGATCAGGATCAGGATCAGGAATGGATGCTGAAGCGAAGTCCCCACCAGATGAGGTTGCAGGCAAAAATCTCGAATTGACATAATCCGTCAACAGGCTATCCTGACCGCCAGGTTTCGCACGGCTCACGCCTGCGAATGAAAAGGGAAATCGGTGTAAATCCGATGCTGTACCCGCAGCTGTAACTTCATCGCTGGAATGGTTGAATCACATCCAATTCAGCAAGGAACCGCTTGAGCCACTGTGATTACGGGAAGGAAGCGGCCATCCACTGAAGAAGCCAGAAGACCTGCCTTTGAATATACCATGACTTTCGGGAGTTAGAGTCAGGCAGAATCTATCTGAAAAGCCAGGTTCTCCGTCTTTAGCCCCGGAGCTGATAGTACAGCTCTGGAGGAATTAAAATGAATCAAAATACATTTTCGGCTGCAGCGAAGCATCCAGCCTACGATCTGCCCGGATACTGGCCAGTAGCTGGCATCTGGATGGTCTCTCCTTATGGCGATATGCTTCGAACCAGAAGTGAAGAAAGAGCCCGGGATCAATCAGGAGTTAAACCATGATTCGCGGGGATGCAAAGAGCCAGCCTCTGGATGCGGAGTATTGCAATAATCATGAGGCAATCGCCTGCCCGCGCTGCCATCAAAGTTTTGCATGCAAACCGGCCAGCATTAGCGCATGCTGGTGCATCCATGAAAAGGTATCTATGAATCTCTTGCGAGAACTACAGGGCCAGTATGAAGGCTGCCTTTGCAAGAGCTGCCTGACGGAGTTGGCTAAAACAGAAGGGATGGCACCACTCTCTACGGAATCCCGAGATCCGTCCGTGGCCTCAGTGCCCGACGAAGCAGAGTAAGCAGTATGCGAACAGACCCGGGTCACCTGGAAGGGGGATTCAGAATTAAAGAAGACTTCTGGTGGCTTCCAGTGTAATTTCGGCGTTATAAAATGCATCCAGACGCTTACGAATGGATCTCTCCAGTACGCCCGCCTCATCCTGCCATCGCTCCAGATTGTGCAAAAGATAGCTCAAAACAGCAGGCAAGGATTCGTTTTCCGCCTCAACCCCGTGCTCGGATAGAATCCTTGTGAGGCTTGCATCCTTTCGGTTATCATAGAAAGACAGAGCAGCTCCGCGAACCAGCAACTGGAATGCAAGCGCATAACAGGTTCCGGCTTTTGCTATCCCCCTTCCGGCTTTAGCTACCTCACCTCAGGTCGGGCCGCCGTTCAAGAACCGT
>JBHIXQ010000363.1:3463-3762 GCA_041984705.1 Leptonemataceae bacterium
ATCAGAGACTGGAACTCCCTGGATTCTATAAGAAATTCAGGCCAATCGGCCAGGCATTCTGCTGCTGCCGCATATACTTCCTGCGAGACCAATTCCAGCATGCTACCCAGTTCTCTGCCAGCCCAGTCCTGATATATCTGGTAGGCCGTTTCGGTGAACTCTTCGCCTTCAAAGGCTGTGTAGAGCATCTTTTCCGTATGGTGCATGGTGGAGTCGATGTTTTTGCGAATGAACTCCTTGATGGGCTTTTCGAAGTTTCCTTCCAACCCTTCCATAGCTTTGCCCAGAAGAGCCTGACC
>JBHIXQ010000364.1:0-348 GCA_041984705.1 Leptonemataceae bacterium
ACAATCCGCCTGCGCCAGCTTTCTGTTTGGTCTGGATCATGGGGCCCGCCTCATAGCCACCGGTTTGAATCATGTAATGGTTATTGGAGCCGACATCAAATCCAGGTTTGTAAAACCTGGTGATCGGCGTCTGGGTCCCATCTTTGCAGATGGTGGGGGAGCCATAGTGCTTTCCAGAAGCCAGGGGCCGGCCGGCTTGATGGGCTGCGAACTCTGGTCCGATGGCTCTCGAGCATTGAATCTGTATACTCCGGCCGGAGGAAGTGCGATGCCGGCTTCTGCAGAAACCGTGGAGAAGGGCTTACATTCGGTTCAAATGACAGTGGATGGACATCAGATTTTTTCCGA
>JBHIXQ010000364.1:358-3746 GCA_041984705.1 Leptonemataceae bacterium
TGTATGCGAAGAAGCCGGACTGCCCCTGCATGAGGTGGATTGCTTTATTCCACACCAGGCAAATCTAAAGATCATGAAGACTGTAGGTCAAAGCCTGGGAATACCGGAAAGTAAGACCGTAGTTACCATCGATTATACAGGCAATACCACATCGGGAACCCTTCCTTATGCTCTCGATGTGGCCCGGAGAACAGGAATGATTTTTCCGGGAGCCCGGGTGCTTCTGACAGCCGCGGGAGCAGGCTATTCCGGCGGTGCGGCGCTGTATCAGGAGAGTAGTTAACGAATTAACAGGAGCCCCGGATGATCATTCAAATTCGGGCAGCGGAGGAAAAATGTATCATTCTCTAATCGAAGTTCTGGAATACCGTGCTCGGTTCAGTCCGGACCGGATAGCCCTTCAAGGTGGGGCTGAAGCCACCTACGGAGAACTAAAGGCACTGTCTGGTCGCATGGCCGGCCAGCTTAGAAGCATGGGGTTGGAGCCTGGAAATCGAGTGGGACTTCTGGCATTCAACGATGCAGCTGCCATTCAACTGCTGCTGGGCAGTGCCTATGCAGGGGTCATACCGGTGATACTGAACTGGAGGTTATCCCGGGAAGAAACGGACTTCATCCTGGAGGATGCGAATTGCAATACCGTCTTTGTTGGAAAGGATTTCCTTCCCCTGGTAGCAGATTCCGGCCGCCGGGTGGAGGAATTGCCAGCCGGTTTCTGGTCCTCTGAAACGACGGAAAGCTCGGATCAGAATGTCCGGGAGTTGCCCGGGCGGGATCAGACATTTCTCCAGCTCTACACTTCCGGAACTACCAGCCGGCCCAAAGGGGTGCCCATGAGCCATGCCAATGTCATGGCTTTGCTGGAGCAATTACGTCTGGAGGTGCCTTCCTTTGGCTTTGGATCGGTTAACCTGGTCTGCGCACCGTTCTTTCATATTGCCGGTATTGGCATTCTATCTCTGGGCATCCTGGGTGGCGCTACAAATGTCATTGTTCCCCGCTTTGAGCCTGGAGCTGTGATTGAAGCGATTCAGACCCATCGCATCAGCCATGGACTGATGGTACCTGCCATGCAGCAGGCTGTAATCAACCATCCAGATGCAGAAAAAGCAGATTTCTCATCATTGAAGCATTTAGTGTATGGAGCATCGCCCATCTCTCGGCCGTTGCTGGAAGCGGCCCATGCCCGCTTTCAATGTGATTACACACAGGCTTATGGTCTTACCGAAACCACCGGCGTTGCAACTATTCTATCCGTCCAGGATCATCTGGATATTCTGGGAAAGGAATCTGCATCCACAATTGCACGGGGAAAGACTCCACAATCGGATAAAAGTTCCTCTGCCGGAAAGGCCGCTGCAGGAATCGAAATACAGATTCGAAGTGAAGGCAACATCTGCGAAGCGGGGCAAACCGGCGAGGTATTCATTCGAGGAGCAACGGTGGTTGATGCCTACTGGAACCGTCCGGATGAAAACCGAGAGAGCTTTGACAATGGATGGTTTGCTTCCGGAGACATTGGATACCTGGACGAAGACGGATACCTGTTTCTCATGGATAGAAAAAACGATCTGATCATTTCCAAAGGCGAAAAGATCTATCCAATCGAGGTAGAACGATTCCTGGCCGAGCATCCAGAAATAAACGATGTATCGGTGGTGGGTATTCCGGATGACGAATATGGAGAGGCGGTGTGCGCATTTATTGTCGCGAATCGCAAATTCGATGTCCAGGAACTCCGCGGGTGGCAACCGGATGGGCTGGCTCAGTACAAGCGACCCAGAAGACTGGAGCATATAGAAGTCCTTCCCCGAAATCCGTCCGGAAAGGTACTTCGCAGACAGTTAAGGGAACCATTCTGGACCGGCGAAGGCCGCTCCATTCATTAGCTACTTCATTCACGGACAGGCAAATGATAGAACCAGACCATCAGTTCTCTTCCAGAAGGCGTACTACCTCTCTGGCTACATCGGGAAAGCACATACTCTTCAGATGGTAGGAATCAACTAAATCCAGGCAGGGAAACCCCTGAATCTGCATGGGATCCAGAATATGAAAGCTAGCACCCGGATGCTTCTTTTCCAGAGAGGATGTAAACTCGATGAGCCTGGCTCTATGGCGGTCAAATAGATCTGCATCCTTCATCGCCTGACGTAGGCCAGGAGTAGAAGGTGGCCAGTAGAGAATGACCTTCTTCTGGTTTCTAGCTAGCATTCGAAGAGTTCTTTTGAAAAAAATCATCTGGGATCTGGCAAGGCTTAAATATTGAATATGCATTCGGCTGGTGATTCTCTCGTGGGAGGCCAGATCCTCGGGATCAGGGTCTGGCTGAAAATATGTAGGTCGACCTCCGCGGTATTTTCTCAGAGTCTCCCGAGATTCCCGTATCAGCTGCTGCTTGATTTCCCATTGATGGAGGGCCTTCATTTCGCCGGATCCGGTGGGCACCAGGGCTACTTTGCGATTCTCAATAATGTTTCCTGGATTGAGCGGATATTTACTCAGTGAGATGTACTGTTTTACGAAGAATGTTTCTGCCTCATCCACACTGAATCCGCTTCCTTCAGCATCCCAGATATCTGCAGGTCGGGAATCGTCCAGATCCGTATTTTCCAGGATGAATCGAGCATCGTAGGAATAGGCAAGGGAAACCTTTGTATTGGTTTTGTTTAGAATTGTGGGATCGAACTCCAGGAAAACGAAATCTACACGGTCCAGCAGTCCTGCTTCCTGAATTCTTTTCAGCCAGTAGAAATAGTAGGACGGAGTAGCCGCCGGTGCGGCAAAATTGTAGGTGTAATGTTCGCCAGTTAATCGATCGATTTCCGTATTGTTAAATTCCATGATACGGGAGGTGCCGAACAGAAGCCCTGGCTTCAGGCCCTCTGCCTCCCGATCCGCAGCCTCAGCCAGAAATTGCCGAAAGAGCATTTCTTTGAACTGGTAGTTTTCGCGTTCGAAGTTAGTCCATCGAACTGTATATTTTACGATTTCCGGATTCTTGAGCAAACCATCTGCTGCAAAGAGACCCAGAATCATCAATAGTGGAATAAAGAGTATTTTATAGCGTATGAAGTCCATTATCTCACCTTTCTAAACCACCGGCCCTTACCGGAATGTACCAATGCCCCATTTAAAACTTGAAGTAGAAAAAATCCTCTGAACCCGGTGCGAAGGAGCCCAGCAGGGCAGCCACGATGAAGCCCAGAACGAATAATGCCGGATAATAGATCCAGATTCCTTGCTCTTTGATCCTGTAAGGGCGGAACTGAAAAAGATTGAAAACCATAGCCGCCAGAAATGCACTGAAGAACCATCCAGTGTACACGGACCGTTCTCCAGGGGCTCCAGAAAACATTCGTTCATACATGGTACCGGCCGTTTCCAT
>JBHIXQ010000365.1:0-328 GCA_041984705.1 Leptonemataceae bacterium
CGATACGTGGTTCGGGCAGCTCATGATCCTGAACGCTTTTCTGGAGTCCCTGGAATTTTACTCGCGTTCCGAGGGCCCCTGGGAACAGGAATCACTTACTCTCAATCGGTTTCTCTCTGCTAACATTACGATACAGGAATCATCGAGACATTTCTATTTGATTCGATTCAACGAGAAACTGCCGGCCAGGCTTCCCTTTCTGGTTCAGGCCGGCCAGATCGATCTTTCGCAGATTATTTTTATGGATGGCATTGTATTTGGTGCATTGTTCATTCTCATATTATACAGTCTTACAATCTGGCTCTTCTCCAGAGAAATCGACTACATC
>JBHIXQ010000365.1:338-3734 GCA_041984705.1 Leptonemataceae bacterium
TCGATCCTTCTTTCAGGGACTGGCCAACGTATGGCTGCCTTCCTGGATTCTGGAATACAGATTGGAAATTGCGCTGAGCGCCATCTGCGCTCTTAACATGTTTTTATTTTTCTGGATCAACTCATTTGCGAGAGATGCACTTCAAAACACAGCCTGGGCCAGAGTTTCGCCCATTGCTGCCAGTTCCTTTCTTCTTGTACTGCTTCTATCCTGGGTCTTTCCCTATCAGATCAATCGAATGCTCTATTCGATAATGGTACCGGCAACCATTCTTGTTTCTGCATTGAGCTTCGCAGCCCTGGGAAAAGGGTTCAAGCCAGCCAGATTCTTTTTTGTTGCGAACCTTGGATATCCGTTCAGCGCGATTCTGGGAGTTCTGGTCCAGGGTAGCAGCGAGAACGCACCGGCCCTGATCATTCTGCATTTTATCGACATTGGAATTCTGTATCAGGTCTCATTCATTTCCCTTGCTATTGCAGACAAGATTCGCTTTCGCAATGAGAAAAGAGAAGCAGACCTGGAAAAGATTGTAGCGGAACGAACTGTCAACCTGCAGAGGATGGTGGAAGAGAAGATGGAAGCACAGCGAATCGCAGAGCAGGCTTCCCGCACTAAATCAGAATTTCTGGCAAACATGAGCCATGAGATTCGCACGCCCATGAATGCTCTGCTGGGAACGGCGGATCTACTCGCCTACACAGAGCTAAACGAAGAACAGAAGAAACACCTTCAGGTATTTCAGAAAGCCGGCCGAACGCTGATGAATATTCTGAACGATATCCTTGATATCTCCAGGATTGAATCCGGAAACATTGAGATTGAAACGGAGCCTTTCTCTCCCGGAGACTTGCTCAAGACCCTGGAATTGACCTATGCTCCTCCCCCGGATGGTCCGGTTAAACTGATCTTCGAAGGAAAGCCCTTACCTTCCCGATTGCTGGGAGATCCTCATCGGCTCTTTCAGATTGCAGGTAACCTGATCTCCAATGCTTTGAAATTCACCGACCATGGTTGGGTAGAGGTTCGGACCCGCTACACCGCAGGTGGAATATTCCTGATCGAAGTTCAGGACACAGGACGCGGAATCCCGGAGGAGCAACAATCCAGTCTATTTCAGAGATTCTTCCAGATCCGGGATGGACAGAAGACTACAATATCCGGCACCGGGCTGGGACTGAGCATATGCAAGTCTCTGGTGGAAAAGATGAACGGAAAGATTGAGGTTCAAAGCGCTCCGGGCAAAGGCAGCCTGTTCCGAGTGCAGGTACCGCTTCCAGAGGCCTCTTCCGGTGTTCAGGAAGTGAAGTTGATAAACCAGACTGGTCCGATCCGGAAACTAACAGTTCTGGCTGTGGATGACAATCCAGATAATCTGTATTTGCTGGAGCGACTGCTACAGAAGCAGGGGCATAAGACCATCGCCACTTCCAGGCCCGATGAGGCGCTTCATCTCATTACGGAAAACTGGTTTGATCTGATCATCCTGGATATCCAGATGCCAGAGATGGATGGGTTCCAGATGCTGGAAGAGATCCGATCCCGTGGTCTGGTACCTCCGGACAGACCTATTGCGGCCATTACGGCCTATGCCGGTGCTGAGGACAGACGGTCCATTCTGGAGGCGGGCTTTCAAGCCTACCTGGCCAAGCCCATCAGTCCAAAATCTCTGGAAGAGATGCTGAATGATCTATTCTCCAGATCCGCAGGCCAGGCTTCCTGATAATATCCGAGTGGATTCAGGACCTGAAATTGTCTTGACCCTGCAGAAATCTGTGCTAGGCTAGCCGTTTAAGAGCTATTCTGGACGAATTATGCCCCAGGCAAAGAGTAAAACCGCCAAAAAGAAGACAGCAAAGAAAGCTGCAAAGAAGAAGGCCAGCGCGAAAAAGACCGCGGCCCCTAAAGCTAAGAAGAAAAGCAGCACTGCCGCTAAGAAGGCGGACACGGACTTTACTGTAGGAGATTATGTTGTTTATCCCATGCATGGTGTAGGAGAGATCTCCGCCGTGCAAAATCAGAACATCCTTGGAAAGCGAACCCTCTGCTACATTCTTGAGATTGAAAATAGCAAAATGAAGGTGATGATCCCGGTAGATAGCGCCAAAGAGCGCGGCATCAGACCTATCATTCAGAAGAAGGACGTAAAGAAGGTTCTGGACCTCCTGAAAAAGGATGAAGTAGACACTGAAGAGGACTGGAAGATCCGCTATCAGAATAACCAGAATAAGATACGATCTGGATCGATCTATTCGGTGGCTGAGGTGTGTAGAAACCTCTATAAACGTGCCCGGGATAAAGAACTTTCGCTCATGGAGCGCCGCCTCTATGAGCTGGCGTATTCGCTAATTACTAGCGAACTCGCCCTGGCCAGATCCGTATCCACGGAAGAGGCCAGTAACCTCATTTCCGAAGTACTCTCGTAATTCGTCCATAGCTCAATCCGGCTGAAGTCGGACACCGGTAGATCCGGGCGGCCCTGGCCGCAAGAAAGCATCCAATATGGGTGTGAATTTCAATTAGAAGGGTTTGAGTTATGAACATCCTTTATCGTTTACTGGCAGCATTGGCCGGAGGGGCCTGTGGCTTTTTTCTTTCCACATCCGCTGGAATGGAGTTATCGGCTGCAGCTCTGGCAGGGGGAGTGGTATTTGCCATCTCTCTTGCATTCTTTTTCGTGGACCGACTATTCAAAGGAATAAGCGGCGAACTATTCTTCTGCATAAGCACCGGAATTCTTTCCGGACTTATTGTTTCCGGACTGGCAGCCTGGCTGCTATCCTCTGCCGGACTTGCCAGCGCAAGCCTGCAGTCTATTGCACCTTATCTGTATGTACTGCCAGCAGCCATTCTGGGCTATGGCGGCTATCTCTTTGCTCAAAGGCCCGGGCTTCGAATTTTCGGAGGCGGTGGATTTCGCAAGGATGAACAGGGTGGTGCATCAACCGAAAAAATCCTGGATACCTCCGTCATTATTGATGGAAGGATTCTGGATATAGCACAGACCAACTTCATCGAAGGTCCCTTTATTATCCCGAACTTCGTATTGCGCGAAATTCAGTTAATTAGCGATTCGCCGGATCCCATAAAAAGGAATCGTGGTCGTCGCGGACTGGAAATGCTGAACAAACTTCAGCAACTCGGTACAGTCAGAGTCAAAATCAGTTACATCGATTACACAGATACCCGGGAAGTGGACGCCAAACTGGTGAAGCTTTCTCTGGAAACCGGTGGTAAGCTGATTACCAATGACTTCAACCTGAACAAGGTGGCAGAACTGCAGGGTGTAGAGGTATTGAACCTGAACAATCTCACCAACGCTCTGAAGCCTATTGTATTGCCTGGTGAAGATATTGTCATCGATGTAATCAAAGAAGGTAAAGATGAAAACCAGGGTAT
>JBHIXQ010000366.1:0-3729 GCA_041984705.1 Leptonemataceae bacterium
GGCGAAAGCCGAACTTCGGGAACTGCGGTTTACCTTCGGGATCGCCAGATCTTTGCAGAAGCCGGCCCGAGTGGGTCAGCTGAAAAAGAATGTAGCTCGAATCAATACAGTGCTTCGGGAAAGAGAACTGGGTCTAGCAACTCAGAAAGAGGCTACTTCCAAAGGGAAAGGGAAGTCTCGTAAGAAATAGATGGCAGTAATAGTATGAAGACGCGATCCAAAAGAATTAGAACGATTGTGGGCCGGGTAGTTTCGGACAAGACCGACAAGACCCGAGTGATCATGGTAGAGACTTTCTTCACTCATCCGAAGTTCAAGAAAACCGTGAAGCGATCTCAAAGGATCAAAATCCACGACGAAAAGAACGAATCCAGAGAGGGAGATATCGTGAGTGCAATTGAAACTCGCCCTCTATCTCGCTGGAAGCGTCATCGGCTATTCAAAGTTGTTGAGAGGCCACAAGCATGATTCAGATGCAAACAATGCTCGAGGTAGCGGATAATACCGGAGCAAGAAAAGTAATGTGTGTTAAGGTCCTGGGCGGTAGCAAGAAGCGATACGCCAGCGTGGGCGACATTATCGTGGTGGCTGTAAAGGATGCGCTACCGGCGTACGGTCTTAAAGACGGAACCGGTAAAAAAGTACACAACAAAGCTGTTCAGAAGGCTGTTGTAGTTCGCACCAGAAAAGAAATTCGTCGTCCCGATGGATCCTATATCCGTTTCGACGACAACGCATGTGCCATTATCGATGATAAGATGAACCCCAGGGGTACTCGTATATTCGGGCCGGTAGCTCGGGAACTGCGGGACCGCAAGTTCATGAAGATTGTATCGTTGGCACCGGAGGTGCTGTAAATGAATCGTTTTGCACAGAAAATTCATGACCAGGAGAAGCACCGTCATCGTAAGCTGAATCTAAAGGCTGGCGATGAAGTGGTGGTGATTTCCGGGAAAGAAAAGGGTAAACGAGGCAAGATCCTCCATATTGATCGAAGTAATGACCGTATCTATGTGGAAGGTGTAAACAAGATCAAGCGCTTCATGAGGCCTACTCAGGAGAATCCCCAGGGCGGAGTTATAGAGATCGAGGCACCCATGCATCTTTCAAACGTTCTTTTCTACGATAGTAAAAAGAAGAAAGGCGTGAAACTGGGAAAGAAAGAGGAAGACGGAAAGCGTGTAAGAATGACGCGCCCGGAAGGGAAGACCGTCTAGCTTTGAGGGAATTATAGATGGATCAGCTACTTGAAAAATATAGATCCGAGGTAATCGGGCAGCTAAGAGAGAAGTTCCAGTACAAGAGCCTGATGCAGGTTCCTGCTCTGGAAAAGATTAGCTTGAACGTAGGGATCGGCGATGCGCCCACAAATCCAAAAGCCCTGGAAGCGGCTGTGGAGGAGCTGGGACTTATCACCGGACAGAAAGCTGTGCGCACCAAAGCGAAGAAATCTATCGCAGGTTTCAAACTGCGAGAAGGTATGGCAATTGGTGCGCGGGTAACTTTGCGCGGAAATCGCATGTATGAGTTTCTTTTCAGACTCATTAACATCGCGATCCCCCGGGTGAGGGACTTCAGGGGACTGAACCCCAATGGATTCGATGGTAGAGGAAACTATAACTTCTCGATCAGGGAACAGATAATCTTTCCCGAGATCGAAGTAGATCAGGTGGACTCCTATCATGGACTGAATGTAACTATTACAACTACGGCTCCTACCGATGAGGAGGGCCGTGAGCTTCTTGCAGGACTGGGATTTCCGTTCCGCAAGAATTGATTCTGGGAGTATTTGAGAAATGGCTCGAAAGGCAATGATGGAAAAAATGAAGCGCAAGCCGCGCTTCAAAGTGCGAGAGCACAACCGCTGCCCGATTTGTGGTAGGCCCCGGGGCTTTTTGCGAAGATTTCGCATGTGCCGTATTTGTTTCAGGAAGCTGGCCAGTATGGGCCAAATACCCGGAGTAACCAAATCATCCTGGTAAGGAAGGAGTAAGACTGCAATGAGTTTGAGTGATCCTATAGCGGATATGTTGACCCGGATACGAAATGCATCCAGGGCAGGTCATCCTAAAGTGAGTTTTGCAGGCTCCAACCTGAAGGAGAGCATCGTTTCTATTCTCAAGAACGAAGGCTATATTGCAAACTACGAAGTTAAGAAAGAGAATAACAAGAGCAACATCGAGGTGGAGCTCAAGTATATCAACAAGAGCCCGGTGATCAAAGAGATCGAAAGGGTAAGTAAACCCGGACGACGCATCTATAGCAAAAGTCAGGAGATGCGACCGGTGCGAAACAATATGGGGATTGCAATCCTTTCCACTTCTCACGGTGTAATGACCGGGCGAAAAGCCAAGAAGATGAATGTGGGCGGGGAGATCCTTTTAAGGGTCTGGTGATCCTTTTCGGGAGTTATTAAAGATGTCAAGAGTTGGAAAAGCGCCCATAAAGCTTCCTTCTGGAGTAGAAGTGAATGTTCAGGGCCAGTCTATCAACGTGAAAGGCCCCAAGGGTAATTTGACTTCCCCTCTTCCTGAAGGCATTACTTTGAGTCTGGAAGATGGAGTAGTGAGCCTGGCCCGAGCTGATGAATCCAAGAAGCAACGGGAGCGTCATGGACTGGCGCGCGCACTGTTGCAGAACTGTGTTACCGGAGTTAGTACCGGTTGGAGCAGAAACCTGGAGCTGGTCGGGGTTGGATATCGAGTTCAGCTAAAAGGGAAAGAACTTGTACTCTCGCTGGGTTTTTCACACGAAGTGAAATATCCTCTGCCCGAGGGCGTAGAAGCCCAGGTAACGGACCAGACCCGTCTGCAGCTGAGTGGTATTGATCGCCAGAAGCTGGGACAGGTTGCCTCAGAGATCAGATCCTTCCGTCCGCCGGAACCCTACAAAGGCAAAGGGGTCCGATATGCGGGCGAGCAAATCCGCCGAAAAGCTGGTAAAGCCGGTAAGGCAGGCAAGAAATAAGCAAGTCGGGGTTTGAGATTCCAATCATCCCGGCGCATGGAACGGAAAGAATATGAATCGGCTGCAAGAGAAAAGACACAGGCTAGGTAAAAGGGTACAGACCATTCGAAAGGCGATTCGATCCAAGAATCGTAGACCTCGTCTGGTGCTGAATCGGACCAACAAGTATTTATTTGCTCAGATCGTGGACGATGAAAACGGCAGTGTAGTGTGCTCTGCTTCCACTCTCGAGAAAGGATACAATGGTCCTCGGAAGAACCTGGAAGCGGCCAAGAAGCTGGGCGAAATGCTGGCAGGTCGCGCTAAGGAAAAAGGCGTTACCCGGGTCGTATTCGATCGACGAGGTCGTCTATATCATGGCCGGATGGCATCTTTCGCTGATGCAGCTCGCGAAGGCGGCCTGGAGTTTTAATTATGGTAGAAGAGCAACAAATCAAAGAGTACGTCGAGAAAGTCGTCAAGATCAACCGTGTATCCAAGGTAGTAAAAGGGGGACGCAGGTTCTCCTTTAATGCTCTTGCGGTAGTGGGTGATCAAACCGGTTCCGTAGGAATTGGCCTGGGTAAAGCGAACGAAGTTCCAGATGCGATTCGAAAAGCCATCGAAGCTGCGCGTCATCATATGGTAGAAGTTCGACTTACCAGAAAGAAGACGATTCCCCATGAAGTTGTGGGGGCATACAAAAGTACTCGAGTAATGCTGAGACCGGCCACCGCGGGAACGGGTATTATTGCCGGGGAAGCTGTACGCTCCGTGCTGGAG
>JBHIXQ010000367.1:0-3403 GCA_041984705.1 Leptonemataceae bacterium
GATCTGGGCCTGGGAGTCTGCTACATTGATATAGAATTTGATGGCTCGTGCCGCATTGTTAAGATGGCTCCCAAGGTAGGAATCCAGGCCAATGTATCGGAACGATTTTTCGCTTACTTCCAGATGGAATATGAACTACATCGACTGAGAATTGCAAAGACCTATACAGATAGTAACGGAAATTCAGAGACCTACGGACTGGAAAGCCCCACATTCAGTATGAAGACTCTTTCCTTTGGTGTCGGATTTAATCTTTGATCCGGCGAAGACCCATTGGACTGGTTGCGAAATGCTTCGCATCTATAGCCTTCATTTACGGTCTTCTGCTATAGCTTTTTGAGCTACATTCGCGGATTGAATCGGCACAACACTGAATTGAACCAGGGCAGATAAATATCCTGGCGGACTGCTCTTTCGCCAGACTAAAGTCTTTTACACCAGGGATACATCCCGGCCCCGGGCTGATTGCAATGTATGCGAAAGCAGCATGGCAATGGTCATGGGTCCCACTCCGCCAGGAACGGGGGTAATGGCGCTGGCTTTCTTCGAACAACTCTCGAAATCCGCATCGCCTATGTTGCCTTTGTTGTAGCCAGCATCGATAACTACGCAACCTTCCTTAAGCCAATCCCCCTGAACAAAGTTGGGTTTACCGCAGGCAGCAAAAACCAGATCAGCGCTGGCCAGATGCGAAGGTAGATCCTTTGTTCTGGAATGACATACAGTGACAGTGGCATTTGCCTGAATCAAAAGCGCAGCCAGAGGTCGCCCCAGAATGGCGGATCGGCCTACTACCACGGCATGTTTGCCCTCTGTTTCAATTCCGTAATGGCTCATCATTCGCATGATTCCAGCCGGTGTACAGGACGGATAGGAAGGCAGACCAAAGCTCATCAATCCATAGCCCTGGGTAGTAACTCCATCCACATCCTTATCTATCGAGATGGCATCGAAGCAGGCACGCTCATCGATCTGTTCCGGTACAGGATGTTGAAGCAGTATTCCATGCACATCCGGATTGGCATTAAGTCGCTGGATTTCTTCCAGCAGTTCCGCAGTGGTTGTGCTTTCTGGCAGATCGCGACGAATGGATTTCATGCCGGCCTGCTCGCAGGCCTTCACTTTCATCTTAACATAGGTTTCGCTGGCAGGATCCTGACCTACCAGGATGGTAGCCAGACATGGGATGGACTTGCCTTCTGCTTTTCGCTTTTCAATCTGCTTGCGAATATCTTCTCGAATTTCCAGGGATAGGGTTTTTCCGTCCAGTAGAGTCACTTCTTCTTGTACTTTCCTTTTATGATGCAATACTCGAAGTCATAAAGAAATTCCACGGACTGAATTTCAAACCGTTCTTTATGTCCAGGATAGTTTCCCGACTGCAATTCCGCCTCAAGAAGCAGCCGGGCTGCCTCCCTGGAAGTGGTCTGTTTCATGGCCACACTGTCCTTTTCCAGGGCCAGCTTTGAGGCCTGGCCGGTTACAACAAGTTCCAGGCTTCCATCGGTGAGTACTCTGCGCTCTACGCCAGTTGGGATTTCTGGCCGAAAGAAGGATTTGCACCCGGCCAGGTTTACAGATATTATTGCTAGAAAAACCAGGAAGCTACGCCGAGCCAAAAACGGCAGCCTGGATGGGTGTCGATTTGGCTGATTCCGATGATCTAAGATCCGGGAAATCTCGATTCCAGAGTTCTTTTGTGGCTTTCGCTGATGCACCGGCATAACATCCCTCCTGACCCGCTTTAGCATCCGCGGGCTGCCTGCTCAAGCTTGGACGGCTAAAGGCTGCATCCAGTTCTGCTGGATTTCGGGGTCCGGACAGTTCCTGGAAATATATCAGGTTTTATGCCGGATGCCTGACGCTATCCAGCTTTTTGCGCGGGAAACATGAAGGAATACTTATCTTCGTATCCCTTTTCGAATTCATCGATGGAGCCGGAATGTCTCAAAGAAAGTGCAATATCATCGTCTCCGTTGATGAGGCATTCCTTGCGAAAGGCATCCACTTCAAACTTGTAGGTCTTTTCGCTTCCCAGCCGCACTTCCTGCTTTTCCAGATCCACAATAATGGGCTCGCTCACATGCGACTCCACCCATTTGAATATCTCGTCTACTTCCGCGCTGCTCAGTTGAACCGGTAACATACCATTCTTGAAGCAGTTATTGTAGAAGATATCTGCAAAAGATGGTGCGATGATAGAATAGAAGCCATAATCCAGCAAAGCCCAGGGGGCATGCTCTCGACTGGAGCCGCAGCCAAAGTTTTCCCGGACCAGAAGAATGCTGGCTCCCTTGAATTCCGGGCGATTCAGACTGAACTCTGGATTGGGTTGAGTTCCTTCATCGTCCAGGTATCGCCAATCATGAAATAGATGCACTCCAAAGCCAGTGCGCTCAATTTTCTTTAAAAATTGCTTGGGGATGATCTGGTCAGTATCGACGTTCGCCCGATCCAGGGCAGCGGGAATTCCTTCATGTACAGTAAATGGCTTCATACAGTAACTCCTTCCTTTGTTACCTTGCGGACATCCACGAAGCGGCCGTTCAGGGCTGCAGCAGCCGCCATTTCCGGACTTACTAGATGGGTGCGACCGCCTTTTCCCTGGCGACCCTCAAAGTTTCGATTGGATGTGGATGCGCATCGTTCTCCCACAGCCAGGTTATCATCATTCATGGCCAGACACATGGAACATCCGGCGAATCGCCATTCAAAGCCTGCATCCGTAAAGATCTTGTCCAGACCCTCATCCATGGCCTGCTTCCGCACACGGCCGGAACCTGGAACCACCATGGCGCGAATGTTTGCAGCCACCTTCTGTCCCTTTACGACATTGGCAGCTCTTCGCAAGTCCTCAATACGAGAATTGGTGCAGGATCCAATAAACACAGTATTAATAGAAATGTCTTCGATCTTCTGGCCAGGCTTTAGATCCATGTAGGCCAGGGCATGGCGGGCCGATTCTCGCTCCACCGGATCAGAAATGGAATCTGGATCGGGAACCGCTCCATCCACGCCCACAACCTGGCCTGGATTGGTTCCCCAGGTAACCTGCGGTGCAATCTCAGAACCCTTGAGCACCACTTCTCGATCATATTTCGCATCCTTATCAGAAACCAGGCTTTTCCAGTATTCTACAGCCTTATCGAATGCTTCGCCTTTAGGCGCGAAATCCTTGCCTTTGATGTATTCGAAGGTAGTTTCGTCCGGAGCGACCCGATTTGTCGCGTAAAACAGCATCGGAGTATCTCGTAAATGGCCGCTAGCGAGCGGAATCTGTGGTCACAATTTAGCTAACGCATCTGGTGAGTCGACTGGGAAAAGTTAAAATCAAAAGCTGTGGTCCTCTGTGAGAAATCGCGAAAAGGTGCTTCGAAATGAGTGTCACCTAGTTTGGTCAAAG
>JBHIXQ010000367.1:3413-3727 GCA_041984705.1 Leptonemataceae bacterium
GCTTCTATGGCCATATTGCAGATGGTCATCCGACCTTCCATAGAAAGGTTGCGAATGGCCTCCCCTGCATACTCGATTACATAACCGGTGCCGCCGCTGGCAGATATCTTTCCAATGATTGCAAGTACAATGTCCTTTGCGGTTACTCCGTAGCCCACCGGACCATCGATATAAACGAGCATGTTTTTGGATTTTCTCTGCTGAAGAGTCTGGGTGGCCAGAACATGCTCTACTTCGCTGGTGCCGATGCCAAAGGCCAGGGCTCCAAAGGCTCCATGGGTCGAAGTATGAGAATCTCCGCAAACGATGGTATG
>JBHIXQ010000368.1:0-3725 GCA_041984705.1 Leptonemataceae bacterium
CCACCAGCGTTCGCGCCTATCAGCATTTGCGAATTGTGAATCGGGCGCGCAAAGGACTGCAGTCCATCGCTGAATCCAGCGGTAGCCTGTCCGAGGCGCGAACCCTTGAAGACTATTCCAGCCGAATGATCACGGCCATCAGTGAACTACTGGAAAGTACTCCTGATGGAATTGTATGCGTAGGATTGGAAAACGGTTCAGATCCCAGGATTCTTGCCTCGGCCGGTTCTCTGGCAAGTAGCACCGGAAAGCCTCTGGAAGAGCTAAGCGAGCCTGCCATACGAAGGATTTTGCTGGAAACATTGCAGAATAAACGATCCCGCTTTGACAAGGAGTTCACCACACTGTTTTTCTCCAGGGAGCTGGCCGGCGCTGAGTATGCAGCTTATGTAGCCACACAGAAGAGGTTAACAGACACTGAAATACAGCTACTCATGGTATTTGTTCAAACCCTGGGTCGGGGCCTGCACAATGTAGCCCTGTTCAGTCAACTGGATCGGATGGCTTACCAGGACTCACTGGTAGATCTGCCCAATGGCAACTCCCTGATTCGAGCCGTAGAGGCGGCCCTGGGAAGGCCGGGCCAAATCCTGTTACTATTGAACCTGGATGGATTCTCCGATCTAAACCTGGCTCTGGGCAGCCAGACAGGAGACGAAATTCTAAAGGCTGTGGCTCGATGCCTGGAACATTCCGTGCCTCCTCTGGTAATGAAAGCCAGGATTCACGACGATATCTTTGCTCTTCTGGGGCCCGAGTCCATGCTGGATGTTAGCCACGTCGAAAGAGCCATCGAAGAATCCTCCCGGTCTCTGGGCTTTGGCACTTTGAGCGTCAGCTCGGTGTATTGTGACATGGCGCAGCCGGCAGAAAATGCAATGCAGCTCATTACCCAGGCACGGCTTTCCCTGAAAAGGGGGAAAGAAAAAGGTATTTCACAGCATGTCCAATATGACCCGGAAATCTCCATCCGGGCTCAAAGCCGTTATAGTATGCTCAGCGAATTCAAGGATGCCCTGGAAAGAAATGAGATTGGAATTGCACTGCAGCCACAAATAGACCTGGCCTCAGGCAAAGTAGTAGGTGCAGAAGCGCTGGCTCGATGGACGGGGGCCGATGGTACTCCCATTTCTCCGGCAGAATTCATTCCTCTGGCTGAGACCACCGGGCTCATTCTACGTATGGGAGAACAGGTACTTCAGAAAACCCTGCAGGCCCTGCAAAAGATTCGATCCGCCGGATATCCTCAGATTCGCCTTGGCTTCAACGCATCAACTGTGCAGCTGATGAATCCTGACTTTGTTCAGCAACTGGCAGTACTGATACAGGAAGCCTCCATCCCCCCGGAGTACCTGGAACTGGAGATTACAGAATCAGCTGCCATGGAAAGTTTTGAAAGGGTAATCGCGGTTCTGGCCTCCGTTCGTCGCCTGGGATTACAGATAGCCATCGATGATTTCGGAACCGGCTTTTCTTCGCTGGCCTATTTGAAACGCTTACCTGCCGATAGACTAAAGATTGATCGTGCCTTTGTTAATGAAGTGGGACTACAGGATTCCAGCCTTTCCATCGCAGAAAACATCATAGAACTGGCCGGAAAACTTGGCTTGAGCACCATTGCCGAAGGAGTGGAAACCAGTGCGCAGGTCGACTGGCTCAAACGAAACAATTGCACAGAAGTCCAGGGCTATTTCTTTGCCCGTCCAATGCCTGTAGATGAATTCCTGGGCTGGATAAAATCATATACATGATTCAGCGATGGACTGCAACGGCCCGGCGCTATGGAAGAATCATTTTCAGGGATCGCCGTGCGATTTTCTTCAGATCCATCCCCTATTTTCTTGTACTATTTAGTCTCGCCTCCGTAATCTATCTCTATCGCTCCGAAACGGCAAAGCAGCAGCAGAAAAAAAGTCAACTTGAATTACTGGCTTCCGCCAGCAGCTTTCTTTCTCAGGGCATCCATGGAGCACTGCGGGATGTAAATTACCTGGCCCATGACTTTTCTGTTACCCTGTATGAAGGTCCAGAAGATGCCGCCTTGCAGGCATTGCGAAAAAGGTTCATTGCCACAGCCCGACTGAATCCCAGATACATTCAGATTCGGTATATCGATGCCAGCGGCCAGGAACGACTGAGACTCAATCAAGAAGATCGATCATTATCATTTACCCCGAAAGGACAATTGCAGAATAAGGCCCACAGATACTATGTTCAGGATTCGGCTAACCTGGAGATCAATGAAGTATATATCAGTCGCTGGGACCTCAATATGGAGCATACCCGGATTCAGCAGCCATTTCTTCCTGTGGTTCGAACCGCCGCGCCGGTATTCTCCGGAAATGGGCATCGTAGAGGGATCCTCATCATTAATCTGGATGCTCGCCCCATTGTCGGAGGTCTTAAATCTTTTGCCCGAGAGATGAACACAGACTTTTTTCTGGTAGGCCATGACGGGGAGTGGGTGGCAGGCGAAACACCGGAGGATGATTGGAGCCGAGATCTAAAAAGAACCGAACCATTTCGAGATCGCTACCCCTCTCTCTGGGAGGAGATCCAGACCAGAAAATCCGGGGATTATATTGGAAGGGATGGATTCTGGACCTTCTCTGAATTCAGCTTTCGCCTTCTAGGTCATACTGCGGACTGGAAGGTTCATTCACCCAGCTGGTGGCTCATTACACGATCCCAATATGATACGGCACTGGGGCTCCATCGGCAATCCTTACTTGAAAGCCTGGCATTGTTTCTCTGCTCTTCGTTCCTGCTCATTCTATACCTGGCCCGTAAATCGGTACTGAAACAGGAGCGAGCCGAGCTTCTGGAAAACCTGGAACATACCAGAACACGCCTGGTACGCGCAGAACGATTATCTACACTGAGCCATATGGTGGCCGGCCTGTCCCATGAACTGAACACGCCAATAGGAGCGGCCCAGCTGATGACCGGCACCTTGCTGCAGCGGACAGAAGAAAATCCCCGGGAGACGGAAACCTATCAGGAAGGACTGGAAGTGATCCAGGAATGTTTGATTCGCATCAATCAGTTGGTGAGTTCTTTTCGCAAGATGACGGTGGATCGCCGATCTATGACTCCGGTCTGGTTCGACTTACAGGAAGTCCTTAGGGACGTAGGAAGAGGACTGCAAAATGAATTCAAGGAAGAGAAGCATGAAATCCTGGTGGAATGCCCCGGGATCCGGATGTTTGGCATTCCCGGCCCGCTGGGTCAGGTAATTCAGTATCTCGCTTTGAATTCCCTGGAACATGGATTCAAGCATCCAGGGGGCATCGTTACCATCCGGGCCAGAATCGCGAGAAAAATGTGCCTTATCACAGTGTCGGATAACGGAGCCGGCATCGATCCGGATAAGCTGACTCGAATCTTTGATCCCTTTTTTACCACAGCCCGGTCAGCAGGCCATGCAGGACTGGGACTGAGTATTGTGCAGGAATTGGTAAAAGGCGTATTACAGGGTAGCATCACGGTCCGCAGGTCCAGGGACTCCGGCACCACATTTCGCCTGGCCTTTCCCCAGGAAATACGTCCTGTAAAGAATACCCCTCAGTAGATTCAGACGGCGATTTCGAGCAATCAGCGTAGAGTCGAAACAGGACTTTCCATCTTTGCCCGGCATTAAACCCTCCCGAATCAGGCGAGGCATACGAGATGGGGACGGAAATTTTTGATTTCGCGAGCTTGCGCTGCCCTATGTTCACGGGTGT
>JBHIXQ010000369.1:0-3716 GCA_041984705.1 Leptonemataceae bacterium
GCCATGGTTTCATCCAACCCGGGAAATGTACCGCCCGAGCTTCTGGACCGAGCTGTAGCTGCTGATGCCGATGTTCTTATAGTAGGAAACATCGAAGCCAATGCTCAAAATATTGCGACCCTGGGCCAGCATTTCAAGTCCTACAAAGCCACAGGCAACGTTGCCATTGTGACTCTCTGGGGTCGTGGAGAAGTGCTGGGTGAATTCAGTAAAGTGGAGAACGGAGCTCAGACCACGGATCTGGCCGCAGCAAGGGCAGCCATGGAGCGATTCGCTGTAGGAGCAGAACCGGACCGAAGACTTTCGGGTCTGGCTCAATTTACCCACAGCCGATTGCAGAGCCGCTGGGGAAGCATCACAAGAAACAACGTGATCCTCATGAAGATCCAGGGCCTTAGTTTTGATGAAGCAGGTATCTTTCGCGACGATCTACAGCTAAAGACTGCAGTAAAGGGTGTAAATGAAATTCGTTCCTCCCAGGGAGAAACGGTCTGGGAAGTAACCTATCCTGGTCGGGTATTTGCGCTCAGAGACACACTGGCCTTTTACGCCGCCAATCCCAAGATCTTTCAGATTGTTGCGAAGAAGAAGCTGATTGTCACGGAAGCAAAACGGGGCGAAATCTCCATTCGCTTTCGATGATCCAA
Organism: Leptonemataceae bacterium; assembly: GCA_041984705.1. Taxonomy (GTDB): domain Bacteria; phylum Spirochaetota; class Leptospiria; order Leptospirales; family Leptonemataceae; genus UBA3465. The sequence goes on from JBHIXQ010000369.1 coordinate 648, forward strand.
CGAAAGGAAAAGCAATTCGAGATCCGGACGTATTTCCGGATCTCCCCCTCCGGATTCGCTATTCGATATCTAACTATTCTGGTTCTGCTGGTCGCATTCAGCCTCTTTCAATGCGATCGCAATCTGCCGGGCACATTGCCCACCATGGAGATTCGCATTGGCGGCGAGCCCCTGACTGTGGAGGTGGCTGCGGATCCGGATAGTCGGACTGCAGGGCTGAAGGGTCGCGAAACCCTGGCAGCCGATCATGGAATGCTGTTTGCCTTTCCGGCGCCGCAGAAAGTGGGATTCTATATGAAAGATACTCCACTTCCTCTGGACGTTGCCTTCTTCGATGAACAGGGTTTTCTGATCGATTACTTCAGTATGCATCCGGACGATGGAAAAGCGATCTATACTTCACCTGAACCGGCAATCTACGCCATAGAAACAAATCGTGGCTGGTTTCGCCAGAGAGGCATTCAAAAATACGCTCAAATCGAATTGCCGGAGCCTGTACGCGGTCGATAGCTAGCCAGGCAACATCTGGGCATTAGGGCGAAGCAGAGTCCATTTCCCCTTCTACATCGATGCGCAAAGTACCAGTGGATCTGGAGGCTGCACTGTCAATTATCTGCAGGCCAGGCGGTAAATCCAGACGGGCTCAGAGGCCACAATCGAATTATGGATAGGCAGTGGCAGCAGAAGATCGCCGTTGGAAAGCATATGGGTCTCAACCAGGCGAATTGATTCTTCCGGGGCATCGTTGAGTATGATGCCATCGGTGTTCGGTGGAAAACTCACTCGGAAAGTCGCTTCGCCATCTGTACGAATGTTTATCTGTGGTGTACCGGTAGCACCCGATGGTACAAATAGAGAAGCAACCTGATTAATCCCATGAATTTTTAAACTTGTGAGAGCTGCTGGATTGGGGTCCACTTCTGTGGATACAAATGATCCATCCGGTGCGATATCCAGGACAGCGCCTCGAAGATCCGTGAGGTTTGTGCCTGGAGTTAGTCCCATTACATAGCGGCCGTTCCCCTGTTGATACAGTCCTGTTGGATCGTGCAATTCCGGATCTCCCAGGCAGCAGGAAAAGACATTGCGAAGGATGGAGCTGTAACTTCCATCGGAAAGGGACAGACCCAGTGTAAATTCCTTAGAGGCTCCGCTATCGATAAAGCCGCCCACCGCTACGTTGATTTCGGACAGAGGATCTATGGCCGAAAACAAGACCGGGTTGGTTCCATCTGTTAAAAGGGTTCGAGGAGTCAGGGATGTGTAATTTCCCCCCGACATTAGCAGCATGCCTGCAATGTCAGTGGGAACAGCTGCATTGCCCGAAACAAAAATCGTACCGGAAGGACCCATCACTGCAGCCAGGGCGCGGCTTACATTCGTGTCCTGCCTTTCGTAAATAGCGGTAACGGTGAAGCTTCCGCCCGGTGCCTTCCGCGCCAGAAACACTTCGGTGTTGGTTCCATCCGGATTGTGATTTCCCACCGCAATCAAACTTCCATCGGGAGAACGTAGTATCTGTGTGATGGCTGCTGCGTTCAAAGTCGGCTGGTGCACCCATTCGGTCACCCAGTTCGCTCCGCCGTCTTCGCTACGCATCACTACTGCTGCATCGTTTCCGTTGGACGCTTCGCCTGCGGCGTAAAGAAATCCGTCCGGTCCTTCCACTATGGAAGAGAATGTAACGGCCTGTAAATTGTCCGGATTTCCCTCGGTAGAGCCAACTTTGTTCCAGCTCTTTCTATAGCTACATTGAAGGGCGCGGGCAAGGACCAGAGCTGAAATCGTATCGCAGGACGGATCATCCGGCCTGCAGTTTCCATTGGAGCACGAAAGATTTGATAGTGCGAAGATGATTCCAGAGCTTATAAATATAGTACTAGAACAAAGGCTCTTTCGAATTCTTTTCCATAGGAGAGGATGGAGATTCCGAATCATATAGCCAACAAAAAGGCCGCAGTATTTACGTCGAGTCCGATATCCCCCGGAGTGCTAGCTCAAAACAACGGGGCTCATTAATTCGTCATTAACGGTGGACTACCGTAAACGCCGGGAGACGAAGATTTGGCATTTCGCAAAGCATTCTTAGAATAAGCCGTCCTTTCGAATAGACTTTAGGGTATAGATGCGAAAGGGGAAAGGGTCTGAAAGAGGAATCGAGTTAAATCCTTACTTTCGCAGGCAAAAGGGAACCGGAATGCTACGTCCGGCGCTTTCGCGGACGTAGCATTGCATATCGGAAGCTACTTCGTAGTCATTACAAAGGAGCCGTCCCAGTTTTCGGGCGGTGGGCTTCCCTTATACTGCTTGCATCTTTCGATCATCAAAGTAGTGGGCTGATCCGGTCCTGGACGGGCAGGATTCTCAGCTGCGTCATTCAAAAAGCTTTCATACATTGAAATTGCTTCGTCCCATCTGCGATTTCTGTAATGATCGAATGCTTCATTGAACCTGGCTGCATACACTGAATTGTTCATGGATTTGCAGCGCTGACCGCCTTCTCCGGGCAACGGTTCATATACAGCGATGGGAATAGATTTTCCCTTCACTGCCACAAGGTCGATTAAACGACAGGGCAGTGTCTTGCTTTCCTCTGCGATCATGGCCTTGTAGGTGGCCTCGCTAATGAGCATATCGACGCCATAGGTTTTGGTTATTCCCTCCAGCCTGGATCCCAGGTTTACATTGTCTCCGATGACTGTATAATCCAGCCGTTGATTGGAACCAATGTTTCCTACAATCATTTCGCCAGTATGAATACCTACGCCCATGCGAAGCAGCGGTGCGCCTTCCTGTTTCCATCGCTCATGTAGTAAATGGAGTTCATGCAGCATGCCCAGTCCCGTGCGCACGGCTCTGGTGGCATGGTCGGACTGGTTTAAGGGAGCATTCCAGAAAGCCATGATAGCATCACCGATGTACTTATCCAGAGTTCCTTCCTCTTCGAAGACAACATGAACCATACGATCCAGGTATTCGTTCAGAATATGAACAACGGTGGCCGGGTCCATACCTTCGGCCATGGTTGTAAAGGAGCGAATGTCGGTGAACATCACGGTCATATTCTTT
>JBHIXQ010000370.1:0-3703 GCA_041984705.1 Leptonemataceae bacterium
GAAGGAAAAGCCAGGGCTGGCCCCTGGGACCATCACAGAGGACAGCTTTCTCCTACCGGACGGTGTGCCGGGGCGGGCCGTGCAATAATTTATTTCTTTACAGCCAGATGTATCTGGAATTCAGTGCCGATAACGCTTTTCTATCAAGCGACTGACCCACGACTCGGCGCAAGAACCCGAGCAGCATGACCGGCCTGGCCTTTCCTTCTTCTTTGTTCTTCCCTTTTCTAACGACATCGCAATTTGATCGCAAGGTGATTTTTGAGAATACAGGTATAACCAATTGAAACTTTTTGTAGGAAACATCAGCTTTGATGCAACCCAGGAATCCTTTACGGAGCTTTTCGCCGCTTATGGCGAAGTGGAATCCGCAAACATTGTAATGGACCGCGAAACCGGTCGATCTCGAGGTTTCGGATTCGTAGAGATGCCAAACAAGAAAGAAGCCATTGCGGCCATTAGCGCCCTTTCGGATACAGAACTGCATGGCCGTCAAATCGTTGTAAACGAAGCACGCCCCAGGACCAACCGATTCTAAGACTCTTACTGTGGGGAGTTCGGTTCACGCCGAACTCCTGAACCACCGTAGCAACGACCTCGCCGGGAAGCTGCTACAAGTCAGCTTTCACATTTACGAGGACACCCATGAAATTTGATTCCTTCGGCCTTGCCGAAACTATTTGCCGCGCCATCGCGGAAGAGGGTTATACGGAACCCACCACAATTCAGAAAGAAGCCATACCGGCCATCCTTACCGGCCGCGATGTACTTGCAGCAGCCCAGACTGGCACCGGAAAAACAGCCGGTTTCACCCTGCCGATTCTACAGAGATTACTTGAGGAAAAGGGGATCAGAGGACCGGAACTGCGAGTTCTTATTCTTACGCCCACCAGGGAACTGGCCGCACAGGTGCACGAGAGCATTCTGGCTTACGGAAAGCATACCCGTTTGCGCTCAACTGTTATCTTTGGCGGTGTAAGCATCAACCCTCAGATCCAGGCCCTGCGAAAGGGAACAGACATCCTCGTCGCTACCCCTGGACGCTTGCTGGACCTGGCTTCGCAAGGACACCTGAAATTTTCGAAAATTCATACACTGGTTCTGGATGAGGCGGACCGTATGCTGGATATGGGTTTTATTCATGACATTCGCCGGGTGCTCAAACTGCTGCCCGCCAAACGTCAGAATCTGCTTTTCTCCGCTACTTTTTCGCAGTCTATATTGAAACTGACGCAAGGGCTATTAAGTCAGCCCTTGAGAATTGAAGCAACTCCAAACAGCACGGCGGCCACTACTGTGCAGCAGAAAATCTACACTGTAGAACAGGCCGGAAAACTTGCTTTGCTTAGACATCTGATTACAGATGGAGACTGGCAGCAGGTTCTGGTGTTTACCCGAACCAAGCATGGCGCCAATCGACTTTCGCAGAAACTGGAACAGAGCGGAATCAAAGCTGCAGCCATTCATGGAAACAAAAGCCAGAATGCGCGAACGAAGGCTCTGGCCGGCTTCAAAGAGGGACAGGTGCGAGTGCTGGTGGCCACCGATATTGCCGCAAGGGGTCTGGATATTGAACAGCTTCCCCATGTAGTCAACTTTGATCTGCCCAACGTGGCAGAGGACTATGTTCACAGAATTGGACGAACCGGGCGAGCCGGCTCACCGGGACATGCAGATTCCCTGGTTTCCCGAGAGGAACTTCCTCTTTTGAAAAATATTGAAAAGGTAATCAAGCAAAGGTTAGAGCGGTCCACCGTATCGCTTAACTGAGTAAGAATAAAGAAAAAGGGGCGGCCTAATCACCGCCCCCTTTTGCATTTCCAGTAATCGAGTTCGAATCCTATTTTGCAATATCGAACCGATCCAGGTTCATGACCTTGTTCCAGGCTTTTACAAAATCCTTGATGAACTTCTCTTTTGCATCATCCTGAGCATACACTTCTGCCAGTGCTCTCAGCTGAGAGTTCGATCCAAAGATCAAATCCACTCTGGTTCCGGTCCATTTAGTCTTTCCAGACTTAACATCTTTACCTTCGTAGACGCCGTCTTCGCCGGATTTTTCCGACCAGGTAGTGCCCATATCGATTAGGTTCACAAAGAAATCATTTGTGAGGGTACCGGGTTTTTCTGTGAAAACACCATGTCTGGAGCCATCGAAATTGGTATCCAGTACTCGCAGACCACCAACCAGCACTGTCATTTCAGGAGCTGATAGTGTAAGAAGCTGAGCACGATCCACCAGCAGATGCTCGGAGGCCACAGTAAACTTCGCTTTCAGATAGTTTCTGAATCCGTCCGCTTCTGGCTCCAGCTGAGACCACCCCTCCAGATCCGTTTGTTCCTGGAGAGCATCCATCCGACCTGGAGTAAAAGGGACGGCAACCTTGAATCCTGCCTGTTTCGCAGCCTCTTCGATAGCAGCACATCCGCCCAGAACGATTAAATCGGCCATGGAGACTTTCTTTCCACCGGAGGCAGATTTGTTGAAATCAGATTGCACCTTTTCCAGCGCAGAAAGCACCTTTTTGACTCGTCCAGGGTTATCGGCCTTCCAGTCTTTTTGAGGGGCCAGTCGGATGCGAGCACCATTGGCTCCACCGCGATTATCGGAACCGCGAAAGGTAGAGGCAGAAGCCCAGGCCGTGGCCACAAGCTGAGATACAGAAAGACCTGCTTTAAGGATCTTCGCTTTTAGATCTTTTGCATCGCTTTCGTCGATAAGCTTATGATCTACGGCTGGAATTGGGTCCTGCCAGATCAAATCTTCTTTTGGAACCTCCGGTCCCAGGTAGCGAACCCTGGGCCCCATATCCCGGTGAGTCAGCTTGAACCAGGCCCTGGCGAAAGCATCTGCGAACTCCTTCGGGTTCTCATGAAAGCGACGGGAAATAGGTTCGTAGATGGGATCCATCTTGAGGCTCATATCCGCCGTAGTCATCATGGGAGGTGCTTTTTTTCCATTTCCGTGAGCATCGGGTATCATATGCTCATCTTTCGTTCCTTTTGGATGCCATTGATGTGCTCCGGCCGGGCTCTTTTTTAGCTCCCATTCGTATCCGAAAAGCATATCGAAATAGCCATTGTCCCATTTCGTGGGATTGGGTTTCCAGGCGCCTTCGATCCCACTGGTGATGGTATCCGATCCCTTGCCGGTTCCATGTTTATTCTTCCATCCAAAGCCCTGTGCTTCGATGGGCGATGCTTCCGGATCCGGACCAACCAGAGCTGCATCCCCTGCACCGTGGGCTTTACCGAATGTGTGACCTCCAGCAGTTAATGCCACGGTCTCTTCATCGTTCATGGCCATTCGCTTGAAGGTTTCGCGTACATCCTTGCCGGACGCTACTGGATCGGGATTTCCATCTGGACCTTCCGGATTCACATAGATCAGACCCATCTGCACGGCAGCCAGCGGGTTTTCCAGTTCCCTGTCTCCGGAGTATCGACTTTCTTCTTTATCGCTGGTCGCCAGCCATTCCTTTTCTTTTCCCCAGTAGATATCTTCTTCCGGTTGCCAGATGTCTTCGCGACCACCACCAAAACCAAATGTCTTGAATCCCATAGATTCCAGTGCACAGTTCCCTGCCAGAATCATTAGGTCTGCCCAGGAAATCTTATTTCCATATTTCTTTTTGATGGGCCACAGAAGCCTGCGTGCTTTGTCCAGGTTGCCATTGTCCGGCCAGCTATTTACAGGTGCGAA
>JBHIXQ010000371.1:0-3403 GCA_041984705.1 Leptonemataceae bacterium
GCTTATATAGCGATATACAAGAACCAGAGCAATGATGCCTGCCATAGCCAGTATGATGCTCCAGGTCGAGTCCATTCGCTCCAGAAAATATCGCAGGGGTCCCAGAGAAAGAAAGAATACCAGGCTGGTCCATCCTGCACTGGCAATAAGTACTGCCAGGCCAAAAATTCGCCCATCCATGCGTGCAAGACCGGCGGCAGTAAACACAGGAAGACGCATACCCGGAACAAAGCGACTTAGAATAACCGCAAGCAGGCCGTAACTCCTTACAAAGGACTGCATTTTATCCAGATGAGGGTTCTTCTTAACTTTCTCGGGAAGGAGTTTATATCCTCCGCGGCCCAGAAGATACAGACCCAGGTCTCCCACTGCAATGCCCGTTAGAATACCTACGAATGCATGAGCGGTGGAAACAAGACCTGCAGCGGAAAGACTGGAAGCGAGGAGAATGGCTGGATCCTCTGCAATAAAAGTAGCCAGCCCCAGTAGGATTGCCTGAAGCCACGGGTTCTGGGCCTGGTGAATCACCAGGTCCGAAAGATACTCCAGCATCAGTGCCTCAGACCGGACTGATAGGCCAGAGTGGAAGGAGCCACGCCGAATTTTTCCATGTCACGGATCTGACGGCTGGTGGGGTTTTCCAGACCATGCAGCAATCCAGTTTTGATGAGGGCAGAATGGTGAAGAAGATGGTCCTGCACATAGTGAAGCTCCCGGCTCAATGTGGATGGCAGAGCATCTCCTTCCAGCCAGTCTACATGCAGCTTGATTTCATTTCCTTCACAGGCAGGGTCTATCTCTTTTAGCTCTTTGCGAATTTGCGCTACAGTATCCACGGCAAAAGCAGGATCTGACTGAATTCTGGGATCCCTTTCCCTTCTATCGTAGCATACAGATCCCAGCTCCACAGCTGACAGGTAGGCAAGGAAGAATTCCAGACTATGACGAATATGCTCTCCTATGGAAGCTCCATTCAATATGGATAGTGGCTTTCGATAGGAAGGCTCATCCAGGGACTGAATCAATTCCTCCAGCTGGGCTAACATTTCATCTGTAGAATCTAGCAATGCTTGAAACATAATGGCTATCCGCACGGGTCTTCCGACTCGCTATTATTATACTATATCATCGAATTAGTCAAGTGCTTCGACTGGAATCTGTCACCTGATCAAAGTAGCGTTCGAACTCGTTTCGATTCCTTCTATCCAGAATGCTTCCCACTATCACGGCCAGGATCAGCCCCAGGGCCACCGGCAGTAAATGACTGATTAGCACGTGACTGGCATGATCATCCGGACATACAAATGCAACGCCGGAACCGGCCAGAAAAGCCACCGCCAGAAAGGAAATGGAAAGACTATTCTTGAAAGAAAGACATACGCTCTTACGAAGAAAGCGGTAAAGAAGAAGGGCAGGAGCCAGAGCAAAAAGCACCATCAGCCCTGAGCAACCCGCTGCCACTGCATGCGGATCCCGAACCCCGTGGGTCCATTGCAGATAGGACAGAGTGGATAAAGATGCAATCGCCACAATTACGAAGCCAAATAAGATCCATCTGAGGAATGGTCGGTCCGATCCGGGAAAAATGGAGCCGCGGGCCAGAAAAAATGCCCATAAACCAAGAAAGAGGAACAGGGCCCATTCAATAAGAGCAAATAGCCCGCTTTCCCGAAAAAGAGACTGGCGAAGCGCGGGAGAAATCAATGCCAGCACTCCCACTCCCAGAAGCATCCAGAGCAGGCTCAGAAGCAGAGCAAAAAAGAACTGCTTACCGGTAATCCGAACCGGCTGAACCGGATTGCAATCGGAAGACAGGCTTTCTATGAGATCAGGTGTTTTCATAGTCCTCTTGCTGCTCCAGAATCTTCCTCAGCGCTTTATAGGCCCTGTGGGCCGTCACTTTTACAGCTGTTTCTGTCATCTCCATCTTAGCGGCAGCCTCCCGTACCGAGAGTCCGTCGTATTTGAGCAACCGCACCGCCCTTTTCTGCCTAGGTGGCAACTTTTCCATGGCCTTTTCCAGCACTTCCTGAATAAGAAATGGATGCTCCTTCTCTTCCTTCGCTTGAAGCTCCAGCAGGGTTTCACCTTGAATTTCCTTTTCTGAAACCCGGGACCATTTGCGCATATGGTCTACAAATCGGCGATGAGCTATGGCATGAATCCAGGGAAAAACCGGACGGTCCGGATCGTAGCTGGCCCTGGCCCGATGAATGGATACCAGCACTTCCTGGGCAATATCTTCGGCCCAGTCAGGATCTCGAATCTTATTGTTCAGGAACCGACGAACCACCGGAAGAACTCCTTCCAGGAACTGACGATAGGAATCTGCATCCCCGGTCTGGCCACGCGCCAGCAGGCCTGATAGACGCTTCTCCGCCTCTTCCCGGGCATCCTGCCCTGCATTTCTCTCTTCAGATGATGCCATGCAACCTGTCTTTCCGGATCCGCCGCCAGTCCTTGCTAGTCATTCCAGAATTGCCGAAACGTCGGCAATGCTGGCTCTCAGATATAAATCACAGACCGTCTCAACCAGCCCAGGAGAGCAAGCTTTACCTCAAAAATCGATTGAATTTTCCAGATTATGTCGCATTGATGCTTCTGTGAACTTCTTTTCCAGTAGCGGCTCCGGCGGCATCCCCGAAATGCACCGCAAACGGTCGGCCAAAAAGAAACCGGCCACGGGATCTTCCATCGACTTCACCGTAGGTGCAGAAGATGGAAGCGCGGTACGCAAGAAACAGCCCGCAGCCGAGGCTCCGACGGCTCCCACCTCCAGGGAAGCCGGCATACGGAAAGCAGCCAGACTCATTCTGGCTCTTGGCCCGGACCAGGCGGCCGATGTACTCCGAGAGCTTTCGGAAGATGAGGTGCAGCGGATTGCTCTGGAGATTACACGCATTCCGGCGCTAACCTCGGAAGAAAGAAGACATATCCTGGAGAGCTTTCATCAAGAGCTGGATTCAGAACAGACCCTGTCCGGAAAAGAAAGCCTTAAAGAAATACTACATAGAAGTCTGGGCGAAGATCGAGCCAGGGAATTTCTGGAAAAGCTGGAAGAAAGGGATGCCAGAAAGGACTTCGAATTCCTGGAACAGATTGAAGCTCCCTTGCTTGCCAGCGTACTGCAACAGGAGCATCCTCAAATTGCAGCGGTGACGTTGAGCCAGATCAAACCCCAGGTGGCGGCCAGTGTATTCAAGAACCTGGAAGAAGACTTTCGCCTGGATGTAGCTCTTCGCATCGCGCAGACAACCAGAATCCATCCGGATGCCATTACCAGGGTAGGTAAAGTGCTCCGGGAAAAATTCGAGAAACGAAAAGAAGAATTCTACGCTGTTACCGGCGGAGCAGAAACCCTGGCCGGAATTCTGAACCACATGGATCGCGGACTGGAAGAGAA
>JBHIXQ010000371.1:3464-3703 GCA_041984705.1 Leptonemataceae bacterium
TCCGCTCTGAGGGGTGCCGGCGACGAAATGCGAAGACACTTTTTTAATGCACTTTCTCAGAACCGAGCGGCAGATGTGATGGATGAAATAGACAATCGCGGTCCTGTATCTGTGAGAGAAATCAACGAAGCTCGCACTTACATTCTAACTGTGGCAAGACGAATGGATGAAGAGGGGCGAATCATCATCAAAAAAGAAAAGGACGACTATATCTAGGATTGCCGGGCCCTCTGCGCGGG
>JBHIXQ010000372.1:0-3695 GCA_041984705.1 Leptonemataceae bacterium
TCCAGAAAGAGGTGGATAAGACCGTCCGGAGGGATCCGCGACTCCAGGAGGCGATCTCCAGGGACGTCGAAAAATTCCTTACCAGGTATTTCCAGTAACCCTCTGTGCGGCACTCAGTTCCCCGATAGCCTTTTCTATGGCCTACTCGGGTGCATGAAAACCCTCCAAAAGACTCTGAATTTCATTTTCCAGTGTCTCTGGTTCGCCATCAAGGGATTGATTCCCAGAAAGATCGGCGCCGGAGATAAGATCATTCATTATGCCCCCAGACTCGTTGTTCAGTTAATACTGTCCTATCTCGTAGGCGGTCCACGTCTCTTCTTGTTCGGAGATTCGAACAGTGAGGTAATGTCGCGCTTGAAAGTGATGATCGGTTTTGACGTGGTTGCCATTTCTGGCGGTATCGGTGGATCGAGGTTGGACCAATGGGTCGATTTCTTTGAAACATGGGTCGGGAAACTCGTCCTATGGCTTGTTGGCGATGCTGAAATCGTCTGCAATCTTGGCGGCAACAATGCTCTCCATCGAAAGATGAAAACTGTTCCGGAATCTGCCCGCGAACTTCATGCGATTCGTCCGGATGCCTGGATCATCTTGATCCCGCCGATTCACTTTGATTTCTTTTCCATTCTGGTCCAACCCAGAAAGCTTCGAAAGGACATCAATTTGATAAACAGGGAACTGCGGGAAGAGTATAAGCCGCATGTGATCGATCCGGAGCCTCTGGTTGATCGCGACGAGAACGGCGAACCGGACCCAGGTTCACTGAAGGATGCTGTACACTATGCAGACCGGCTTGTCTTTGAGATTCAGACTGTAATAGAGCTTACCGCCCTGGCCGAAGTGGACCGATAAGTCGATTGAACGTAGTATCCGGCCATGCGTCGGAATTTCCTGCAAGTGTTGAAAGAACGGATGGGGGCTGCTATGGCAGGCCCCCGTTCCAGAGCGCATCTCATTCGCAAGGTCATCACAAACCGACGGGGCCACAAGCAAACAGTATACGTTAAACCAGATAAGTCTGGAAGTCCACCTTCTGCCCCACAAAAACAATCACAGGCTCTATCCCCTGTCGCGGAGGCTCGAAAGGAGTTTCAAAGGGCCGATGCAGAATTCAGTGCAGCGCTGGAAGAGGCCTATGGCAAGCAAGCGGGAGACAAGCGGTATTCTCCGGGTCCCCATCCACCTGCAGTAGAGGCTGCAAAGAGAAAACGGATGGAGGCCCAGAAGAAGTGGCATGCGGCACAAGAGCAGGCTCGGGCTTCAGGAAAGGATCCTCTATCCGGGGCACCTGTTGAATCCGAGCAGTCAGAAGCCTTCAACAAAGAGAAGCCGGAACCCACTGAGGGAAAAGACCGGACAGCATCGGATTCCCCGGCAACCGCTCTCTCCTTCGTTGGTCATGACCAGATCCGGGAGCTGTCTCAGTACACAGACAAGCGCAACTACGACAGAAAGACAATCGATGGCATCAAGGCCAGCATCCTCCGGAATGGTTACAATCCGGCCTTCCCTCTTCAGGTCGATACGGACAACGGAACCTACAATATCGTTTCGGGGCACCACCGATTCACAGCGGTAAAGGAACTTATCAGCGAAGGGAAACTACCGGACAATTTTCAGATTCCCGTCATCGTAAAGCAGTATGGAAGCAAAGGCGACCGACTTATGGCGCAAATGTCGGAGAATGTTCGCCGCACTGTCAATCCATTGGATGAGGCCCGGGCCATCGGAGAGCTAACCGAGATGGGCCACAGTGTTTCAGAAATCGCAGAAAAGACCGGAATGAATCCGGGAACTGTCCGGCGACGCAAAGCATTGACCGGGCTCCACAGTGACCTTCAAAAGCTGATCGAGAAAAAGGACCGAAGTCTGCCCGTAGGTATCGCGGAAGCGATCGGAACTCATGGCCTGAATCCAGACGGGTCTAAAAACGCAACCATCCAGAACAAGGCCCACCGATTCTACAATGCCAACCGACATCGTGGATTTGGAGCTGCTGAAGTGATTAGCTACATGCAGGAGCTCAAGTCGCAGAACTCCGATCAAATTTGGTCCGTAGATGAAACCCGTACGGAAGCCGAGAAGCAGGCTGTTCAGAGTCTCGGTTCGGAAGAAAAGGCAAAACGAAACACAGCGCAAATAGACAAGTTCCTGAATAACGTGCAGAGTTCGTTTCAGCGCCTTCTCGGAGACTCTGTTGGCTCCCTAAACGAATCTACACTCAAAGAGCTGTCCAACAGCCTCGTGGCCACGGAAGGTGAGTCCGGGTTTCGCTCAAAAATGGATCAGCTATCGGCACTGATGAATGATCTGGAAACAGTCAAGCGTACTCTGGAGCAGAATTTCAACAAGATCAAAGAGGAATCATCGAACCATAGTCTCGCATTCGCCCGATCAATGGCAATGATTGAAGCCAGCCAGGACGCCATACACGTTCTAAAGTCGGCCCATAGAGAGACAGGGGTAATCGATAAATCCAGATTTTTGGAAGTCCTCAAGGCCAAGGCCAAAGGCAAATCGGCGAGGAATCGCGCCCACCTCGTGCGCAAGGTAATAACCAACAAGAAGGGTCACAAACAGACAGTATACGTGAATCCCGATGAAACCAACCAGGCTCAGGCGGAACAAATCGGGGAATTCACTCTGAAACGCAGAGGCAAATTCATCGATGTTCTCGGGAATCTCTTCAAAGAATCCGGCCTGTACATGGCTCTGAATTCTCTAACCGGCAAGAAGGGCAAGCCCATCGAAGGAGAAAACGATCAGGGTAGTATAGGTGCTACTTACCCTTACTCCGTCACCAACTACAAAAAGATCCGGGAGCAGCTGCTGGGAGTTGCCAGGGGGCCTGCCGACAACAGAGCGCAGGATTTGAGCCCTGCGGATGTAAGGAATATACCGGATGAGATAGAGTCGGAAGTCAAGGGAGATAAGGCACGATCCCTCTGGAAACGGGCGTCCGAGCAATTCCCGAACCTGGATGCCGGGACTTTTGTGGATCATCTGGTTGAGTATTTGCTCCACCGCGACAAGTACGAAGACCTTTTTGCGCAACCGAGCCTCTTCCAGGATCCATCGGAAACTCCGGCGAACTCTGCAAAGGACTCGGGCTCGAAAGGAACGGTTAGCACTCCGAACCCAGCACCGTTCCGGAAAGATTTGCTTCGCTTCATCCATGAGCAATGGTCCGAATCGATCCAGAGCGATCCTCGTTCAATAGAGAAGGCTGAAGAAAGGTATAATGCAGCAGAACGGGACCTTGAAGAGTCCGCCCGGGAAGCCTACGGAAATCGTTCCAGCGACATGCTGGAATACGCAAACTCCAGGGTGCATCCTCCAGAAGTTCAGGAAGACCTGGATCAACGCAACGAAGCTCGGGTCTCTCTCCTGGAAACAAGAAAGGAGTCTCAGATTCGAGAATCCCGCATAAGGGCAAGCGTCGAAACAGGTAAAGCACGGGTCGGCGTCAAGACTCAGCATGCAATCAATGAAGAGGTCCGACAGATCCTGAAATCTGTGCCACCGGAAAAGATGACCGAGGAGCAGAAGGAACTCCTTCGTCGTCAAAGTTTATTGCACCTCGTTCGTGCGGAATAGTCCCGGAGTCATAGATCGAACACAAGTCTGAAGCTACTTTTTCACCAATACGTCCACTATAAGCAGAGGTCCCTTTGCGATTGAAATCAGCCTCC
>JBHIXQ010000373.1:0-3682 GCA_041984705.1 Leptonemataceae bacterium
AGGACGGATCAATGGCAAAACCACAAATACTGCAACAGGCACTGGAAAAACCCGGACTATTTGTTCAATTCGGTGGTCAGGGGGCTCCCTGGTACAAAGAACTCAAAAAGTATTATGACTCTGGCGAAATGAAACCTTTCTTCGACGCGGCCATAGGAGCACTGGAAGAGGAGGCGTCCATCGTCAATGGAACCCCAGGTCTTCCTCATGGACTGGATCCCAGGAAATGGCTGGATGATGAAAGCACCATTCCCAGCGAAGATTACCTTGGATGTGCCGCTGTATCCATCCCCATGATTCAGATGACGCAATTGGCTCATCTGGAGGCGCTAACCCAGGCCGGTTATGATCGCGCATCCATGATCAAGGCTACAGTAGGCGGAAGCGGCCACAGCCAGGGACTCATTCCATCAACCCTGGTGTCTCTCGGTCTGGAAGGAGACGAGTATCTGGAAGCTGTAAAGAAGTACACCAAGTATGTTCTGTACATTGGTGTTCGCAGCCAGGAAGTATTTCCTTATTTCGATCCCACTCCCGAAGAATCCAAAAAGGCTGAAGAGCTGGGTTCACCCAATCCAGCCCCCATGGTTGCAGTTCTGGGCGAAGATCATGCCTACATGGAAGACCTGGTAAAGAAGGAAAACGAAAAGCTACCGGACGATAAGAAGATTTACATCAGTCTTTACAACTCTCCAAGCAATCGCATCCTTTCTTCTCATCGAAGCAGCCTGCTTCAATTCCACGAAGCTAACAAAGATGCCTTTGATGAAAAGAAAGTCAAATTCGTATACCTGCGAACTACATGTCCGTTCCACAGTCCGCTGATGGAACCTATGATGCCTCTGTTTCAGAAAGACCTGGAACGCATTGGCTTTGATTATCAGGGCAGCTCTCTGCATTTTCCGATTTATTCATTCTTTGATCAGAGAAACTACCAGCAAGAAGCTAACATGCCACTGGGACTGGCTACAGATATGGTGCTCAAGACTCTGTACTGGGACAAGCCCATGAAAGCGGCCGCAGAGCATAGCCCCGCAGTAACTCAGATCATCGATTTTGGACCTGGTAAGACCTCTCAGCGACTGTCCATGGATTCTCTGAAAGGGATTGGAAAGGAGCTGCCTGTTCTGGCCACTGCCTTTGCCAAAGATTTCAAGACGTTGACAGAGTAATCCAGCCGTTCAGGTCAGGATTTCAAGGAGGCCTCCTGAAAAGGGGGCCTCTTTTTCGCCCTTACTTACTCATTTTTCCACCTGATGGTCGATAAATTGCCTACCCGAAGGTACCCTTATGTCAGAGTTAAAAAACATCAAATCCATCTGTATCTTCTGCGGTTCATCCCACGGAGTAGATCCACTGTTCGCGCAAAAGGCAGGTGAACTAGCAAGATTGCTGGCTGGAAATGGAGTCCGCATCGTTTACGGGGGCGGAAGCGTAGGTCTCATGGGCATTGTAGCCAGTGAAGCGATGGCTGCTGGTGGAGAAGTAATTGGAGTGATTCCGGAATCCCTGGCCGCCAGAGAACTGGCCCAGGAACAGATCACGGAACTACGTGTTGTCCAATCCATGCATGAACGCAAAGCCATGATGGCAGAACTGAGCCAGGGATTTATCGTTTTGCCCGGTGGCATTGGAACTATGGAAGAGTTTTTCGAGGTATTCACCTGGCTACAACTGGGCATACACGATAAGCCCGTTGCGCTCTACAACACCGGCGAGTATTACGATGGCCTGAAGCGTTTCCTGTTGCAGATGGTCAAACAGCAATTCTTAAAGCGAGAAACCTACGAAGAACTGATTATTGAAACAGTGCCCGAGAATCTGCTGACCCGATTGGAGGAAAAGGCCAGCAAATCCTCGGACTTCTTGAAAAAAGACCTGAGTTAGAGAGCGCCTTTAAGCTCCGGCAGTTATAAGATTGCGAATGGTCTTTCTGCTTTCCGATCTTTGATATCGAAAAGCCAGGCCAGCTCCATTCCCATCCAGACGAACAATTCCTGCCTTAAGAAGCATTCCGTCGATTTCCACTTCTACCTCTTCGCCTACCTCAACATTGCAATCCGGCCAGTCCACATAGAATCCCCTGGTGCTCAGATCGCGGGTTTCGAAATCCTTTCCATTGATGCGCACTTTCTTGTGAACCGGGATTCGCTTTTCAAAACGCCATCCTCGTGGATACATCTTCATAAAGGGCGTAGAAATGTCCGGACGGAGAAAATATACGGCAGCAGCAAGTCCCAGCGCACTGTAGAGCAGGTAGAGCATATTCACCCAGTAATCGGGAAGCGAAAATACTGCCCATACATTGTATCCCATAAGTAAAGCTGCGAAGGCGAAGAAGAGGCGCCAGCCCCAGCGCTTCACCAGCAGCAGGCCAATGCCCACGGCCAGAGAAAGAATCATTAGAAGGGCCACAACGGGATCCATCTTTCCCAGAACATAAAGCGGCCTCTGATAGGGATAACCGGACATGATGCAGATAGAAAAATAGTTCCATATCGGAAACAGAAGAAACAGCGAACCAATGATGATCAAAGAAAGGGGGCGTTTGTATCTTTTTCTGCGCTCCATGGGAGACTCCTTTTTAGATTATTCCTGAGTGTATCTATTTCAGGCAGATCCGGCAGCTCGATGCATGCAATTCCACCGGCCTGTTCTACCATACATAGACGATTTTTTTTCCTCTCCTGGTAAAATAGGCGCGGAACCTCCAAGAACGGCGCGCTCCCTCTGGCCGGCTCCAAAAACGTCCAAACTGACTCCACAGCGCCTCAGCGCGGCCAATCAGTAGCAAACATGCGGCCCATATTCAGGAGAAAAACCACTCCAACCCGCTCAGGGGCGGCATTTTTATTTTTTTTCGTTGACTGACTGACCGGCCAGCCAGTATATTTGAGCCGATGACAGAGAAAGATCAAAAGTCCATACCGGAAACCCGGGGCCGATCGGCAGAAGCTGCGGAGACCATAGAAAGGATTCTCCAGGCATCCATCGATACAATTGCCCGCATGGGTTATGAAGGTGCATCCATGAAGGAAATTGCCAGTGCTGCCGGGGTGAGCAAAGCATTGCTGCATTATCACTTCCAGTCCAAGGAAGAACTGATGCTGCAATCCCTGAAGCTGCTTTCCTCGGAAGTAGCCCAGGAAGTTCGGGACAACCTGGCCGGAGGCACTCCATCGCTGACTATGGCGCTGGATGCTGCTCAGGGCCTTTTTGACCGATTGCTCACCAATGAAGTGAGAGTTGCATTCCTCACCGAGATGTATGCGACCGCCACCCACAACGATACGCTGCAGAAGACCATGCAGCAGTATGTGGAACTGGAGAAGGATCTGATTCTGGAAGTCATCGAGTCAGCTCTGGGACCATTCAAAGATCAACTTATCATGCCCCTGGAGAGATTGGCCATGTTGGTTCACACCAGCATCGTAGTCTTTCTATAGAGAGTGTGGTAAACAGAGATGAGGAAAGGCTAAAAGAAAGGTTTCAGGATATTCTACAGATTCTGGCCAGCGCTCTGTTTCTCCCGGCTCTGCAAAGGGAAAGGGATTCCGAAGCGAATCCTACTCTAGAAACGGATCGGGAAATCAAGAACGAGACTGACCGTTAGGACTGGAAGAGAACCGCGAGAGGAGAAGAAGGATGTTCAAGTATATAAAACAATTTATGACACCGGTAA